>CAMLNE010000023.1 GCA_946481265.1 uncultured Panacagrimonas sp.
TCCGCCGCGTGACCCTGCCCAACATCAAGTGGGGCCTGCTCTACGGCGTGCTGCTGTGCAATGCGCGGGCGATGGGCGAATTCGGCGCGGTGAGCGTGGTCTCCGGCCACATCCGCGGCATGACCAACACCATGCCCCTGCACGTGGAGATCCTCTACAACGAGTACAACTTCGCCGCGGCCTTCGCGGTGGCCTCGCTGCTGGCGCTGCTGGCGCTGGTCACCCTGGTGCTGAAGAGCTTCCTCGAGTGGCGCCTCGGGGCAGAGCGGTCCGCTTCGCGCACGCACTGAAACCCGGGCAGACAGGAAACGCCAGAGCGCAGAAGGAGACGGCGTCATGCCGCTTCCCCTGCGCCTCGTCTTCCGCTCCCTCCTTTCGCACCCCATCTCTCCTTCGCCGGCTTCACCATGCACATCCTGATCCGCGGCATCCAGAAATCCTTCGGCAGTTTCCAGGCGCTATCCGGCGTCGACCTCGACATCGGCTCGGGCGAACTGATCGCGCTGCTCGGACCTTCGGGCTCGGGCAAGACCACGCTGCTGCGCACCATCGCGGGCCTGGAGTTCGCGGACGCGGGCCAGATCCTGTTCGGCGACGAGGACACCGCCAGCCTGCCGGTGCGCGAGCGCCGGGTCGGCTTCGTGTTCCAGCACTACGCGCTGTTCAAGCACATGACGGTGTTCGACAACATCGCCTTCGGCCTGCAGGTGCGCAAGCGCGAGCTGCGGCCCTCGGCGGCGGACATTCGCACCAAGGTATTGGAGCTGATCGACCTGGTGCAGCTCTCCGGCCTGGACCGGCGCTATCCGAACCAGCTCTCCGGCGGCCAGAAGCAGCGCGTGGCGCTGGCGCGCGCGCTGGCCATCGAACCGCGCGTGCTGCTGCTCGACGAGCCCTTCGGCGCGCTCGACGCGAAGGTGCGCAAGGACCTGCGCCGCTGGCTGCGCGGGCTGCATGACAAGACCGGCTACACCACGATCTTCGTCACCCACGACCAGGAAGAAGCGCTGGAACTGGCAGACCGCGTCGTCGTCATGAATCGCGGGCGCATCGAGCAGGTCGGCAGCACCGACGAGGTCTACGAGAAGCCGGCGACGCCGTTCGTGTTCGACTTCCTCGGCGGCGTCAACGTGCTGCCCGGCACGGCCCACGACGGCGAGGTGCAGGTGACCGGCATCGATCGCCGGCTGGCCTCGGACAGCGGCCCGCACGATGGCGACGTCGATGTGTACGTGCGGCCCGGCGACCTGCGCGTGGCCGACGCGGCCCAGCCCGGCTTCGAGGCGACCATCCTGTCGGTGCAGCGCACCGGTCCGATCGTGCGCTGGGAGGTGCATGCCCGCGCCCTCGACCAGCGGCTGGAGGTCGAGATCCCGCATCTTCACCACGACGTCAGGCAGCACGCACCCGGGCAGACCGTGCGCCTGCGCCTGAACCAGTACAGCGTGTTCGTGCGCGGCGCCGCCGCCGCGCCGCCGAAGGCGGCGACCCTGCCCGATACCGTGCTGATCGGGCGCGAGCGCGTGCGCGGCCGGCTCGGCTGAAACCGCGTCGCCCCCAGCGCCGGCACGGTCGGGGCAAAGCTTGGCATCAGCCACCGGGCCCTTCGACGTATGCGCGCCGGGCGCAGAGGCGTCCGTGCGTCGAAGCCGAACGCGGTGCCCTGCGCGGGTTCGCCGCCCGCGTGCGGGAGTTGCCGGCACACATCGGTACCGAGACAGTCGGGCCGCGTCGTCCCGCAACTTCCGGTCCCGTGCCCGGCGCGATAGCCCACGCTGGCGAACGCTGAACCTCGCCCTGCGGGCGCGGTCGCAACCCCATGTCGCCGATGTCTTCCAGCCTGCGCGCGATCACCGTCGAACCCGGCCGGGCCGCGTCCGCACGGCTCGGTCAGCGCGCGGAACCCGTCGGCAACGGCGCCCTGCTCGCACGGACCTGGGCGGTCGGCATCTGTGGCACGGACCGCGAGATCCTGGCGGGGGACTATGGCCGGGCCCCGCCCGACCAGCCGCGAATGGTGATCGGCCATGAATCGGTCGCGCAGGTTCTGGAGGCGCCACCCGGCTGCGGATTCGAGGTGGGCGACCTGGTGGCCGGCATCGTGCGCCGGCCGGACCCGGAGCCCTGCGCCAGCTGCGCGCGCGGCGACTGGGACATGTGCCGCAACGGTCGCTACACGGAACGCGGCATCCGCGAACTCGACGGCTTCGCGGCCGAGCAGATCCGGCTCGAGCCCGAATTTGCGGTCCGGCTCGATCCCGCGCTGGGGCTGCTCGGCGTGCTGCTCGAACCGGCGAGCGTGGTCGCCAAGGCCTGGGAGCAGGTCTATCGCATCGGTGCGCGCTCGCCGAGCTGGATGCCGACGAGCGTCCTGATCACCGGCGCCGGGCCGATCGGCCTGCTCGCCGCAATGATGGGGCGACCGCGTGGCCTGCAGGTCCAGGTGTTCGACCGTGTCGAGCACGGCGCCAAGCCGCAGCTCGTGCGCGACCTGGGCGCCGCCTACTTCACCGACAGCGCCGGCATCGCCGCGCTGTGTCCCGACATCGTGATCGAATGTACCGGCGCGGCGCCGGTGGTGCTCGATGCCCTGGAGCACACCGCCGCCAGCGGCATCGTCTGCCTGGCCGGCGTCTCCTCGGGTGGCCACTCGCTCGACCTCGACCTGGGCGTGCTCAACCGCCGCATGGTGCTGGAGAACGACGTCGTGTTCGGATCGGTCAACGCCAACCGTCGGCACTACGAGCTGGCCGCCGGCGCGCTGGGGCGCGCCGATCCGGCCTGGCTGTCGCGCCTGATCACGCGGCGGGTGCCGCTGGCGCGCTGGACCGAGGCCTTCGACCCGCAGCCCGACGACGTCAAGGTCGTGCTGGATTTCAGGGCCTGATCGATGTCCGCGCCGATCGAGGACTACGCCCTGATCGGTGACTGCGAGACCGCCGCGCTGGTCGCCCGCGACGGTTCCATCGACTGGCTGTGCTGGCCGCGCTTCGACTCCGACGCCTGCTTCGCCGCGCTGCTCGGTGACGCCGACCACGGCTACTGGCGCATTGCGCCGATCGAAACCCCGGCCGCGACGCGCCGTCGCTATCGCGGCAACACGCTGATCCTCGAGACCCGTTTCGAGTGCGCCAGCGGCAGCGTGACGCTGACCGACTTCATGCCCCCGCGCGGAACCGCGTCCGACGTCGTGCGACTGGTTCGCGGGGAACACGGGCAGGTCCGCATGCGCATGGAGATGGTCGTGCGCTTCGGCTACGGCGAACGCGTCCCGTGGGTGACGCGCAGTGCGGACGGCGCGATCCACGCCGTTGCCGGTCCCGACCTGGTGGTCCTGCGCACGCCGGTGGCGCTGCGTGGCGAGGCGCTCAGCACGGTCGCCGAGTTCACGGTGTCGGCCGGACAGCTCACCCCCTTCGTGCTCAGCTACGCGCCCTCGTGGGAGCCCCCGCCGCGGGCGCTCGAACCTGCGCAGGCGCTGGATGCGACCGAGCACTTCTGGACGGACTGGATCGCGCGCGCCGAGAGTCGCAGCCCACCCTCGACCTGGCGTTCGCTGATCACGCTCAAGGCGCTGACCTACGCACCGACCGGCGGCATCGTCGCCGCACCGACCACGTCCCTGCCCGAGCAACTCGGCGGGACGCGCAACTGGGACTACCGCTACTGCTGGCTGCGGGATGCCACGCTGACCCTGCTCGCGCTGATGAACGCCGGGTATTACGACGAGGCGCACAGCTGGCGTGACTGGCTTCTGCGCGCGGTGGCCGGCAGTCCGCAGCGCATGCAGATCATGTACGGCCTGCGCGGCGAATCGCGACTGCAGGAATGGATCGTGGAGGGCCTGCCGGGCTACGAGGGATCGGCGCCGGTGCGCGTGGGCAACGCCGCGCACGGCCAGCTGCAGCTGGACGTCTACGGCGAGCTGATGGATGCCATGCACCAGTCGCGGCGCGGCGGCCTGGCGGGAAGCGAATCGGCGTGGGCGCTGCAGCGCGCGCTGATGGACCACCTCGGCCAGAGCTGGGAACAGCCCGATGCGGGAATCTGGGAAGTGCGCGGCCAAAGCGAGTATTTCACCTACTCGAAGATGATGGCCTGGGTCTCGCTGGACCGCGCGATCAAGAGCATCGACGCCTTCGGCCTGGAGGGCCCGCGGGCACGCTGGAGCGAGCTGCGCGACCGCATCCATCGCGACATCTGCGAACACGGGTTCGACCGTGCGCGCAACACTTTCGTGCGGGCCTACGGCAGCAGCGAACTCGATGCCGCCCTGCTGCTGTTGCCGCAGATCGGCTTCCTGCCGGTGGACGATCCGCGCGTGGCCGGCACCATCGCCGCCGTCGAGCGCGACCTGCTGGTCGACGGCTTCGTCCTGCGCTACCGCACCACGCACGTCGACGATGGCCTGCCGCCGGGTGAGGGCGCATTCCTGGCCTGCAGCTTCTGGCTCGCCGACGCCTACGTGCTGCTGGGTCGCCGGCCGGAAGCTGAACGCCTGTTCGAGCGACTGGCCGGCCTGGCCAACGATGTCGGCCTGCTGGCCGAGGAATACGACACCCGGCGCCGGCGCCTGGTTGGAAATTTTCCGCAGGCGTTCTCGCATATCGCGCTGATCAACACGGCGCACAACCTGGCGCGCGGCAACAAGCCGGCGGAGCAGCGCGGCGAGCAGCATGCCGAGCCCGGGCCGGCATCCAGCGCCGGGCACTGAGTTGCCGGCGGCGCGGCGGTCGCCGCGCATCGCTTTCTGCCAGACTTCGACCCGCCGATCCGCGCGTCCCGCGACGCACGGACGAGCGAATCGACCGGAACCCGATCCCAACCAGGACCCTGATGGCGTCTGCAACCTCCAAGCCCAAGCACAACAACAAGCAGCGGATCCTCGAGGCCACCGTCAAGCTCATGAACGAGCAGGGCGGCGCCGTCGGCACCTCGCAGATCGCCGAGTACCTGGGCATCAGTCCGGGCAACCTGTACTACCACTTCCGCAACCGTGAAGAGATCCTGCGCGAGCTGTTCGATGAACTGACGCGCGACCTCGACGAAGTGCTGCGCGTACAGCCTGGCGAACCCATCCCGGTGGAGCGGCTGGCGTCCTGCTACACCGGCGGCACCAAGGTGCTGTGGCGCTACCGCTTCTTCTTCGCCTCGGCGGTGGACTTCATCAGCCGCGACGAGAGCCTGGCGAAGAAGTACCAGGAGTTCAGCGCCCGCTCCAAGAGCTACATGCGGCTGATCATCAAGGGCGCGGTGAAGGGCGCCCCGGGCCTGGTACGGCCCTCGGCGCGCGAGTGCGAACACCTCGCCGAAACCATGTGGGTGCTGTGGGTGAGCTGGCCGCGCTACTCGGAACTGAGCATGCCGGGACAGCTCATCGGCGAGGCCGATATCGGCCGCGGGCTGGAGCAGATCTCCTTCGTGCTCTCGCCCTATCTCGACGCCGCCTACTACCGCAAGACCACGCGGCAGCTGCACCGGTTCATCGACGGCCTCAAGCGCGAAAAGAGCTGAACCCCCGCAGCGCTCGCGGGACCATCCCACCCGCAGCGCCGAACGCGAAAGCCATCTGCGCAGGAACGCAGTACAGGCGCCGCGACACGCAGGCGAAGGCCCGGCCACCGGCCCCGCCCCATCGCGCGAGGTGCCATCCGCAGCGGTGCCCACCGTTTTCCCTGATGCGACCCGGACGCGAAGCCGGCCCGCTCCCGTCCCGCCCCATCCTTCATCCCGACCGCCCCGGACCGCCCCTGTACGCGCGGCCGCGAGTGTGTTGACATGTCCCTTTCTAGAGTACATCCTCTATTTTCACTAGAGGATTACCTCTAATAATGATCCGCAACGAACGGACACTGGAGCGAGAACGAACATGGTCGAAGATCTGAAGGGCCGCCACATCGTGGTCACCGGCGCCGCCTCCGGCATGGGACATGCCGCTGCGCTGGAACTGTCGGCACGAGGCGCGCGCCTGGCCCTGTGGGACGTCGACGCCGCCGCGGTGCAGGCCATCGCCGCGAGCGTGGGCACGCCGGCCACGCGTTGCCTGGGACTGGGCGTGGACGTCAGCGACGCCGCACAGGTGGCCGAGGCGATGCGTCGCTCGATCGAGGCCCTGGGCCAGGTCGACGGCGCGTTCAACAACGCCGGCATCGGCGTGCCGACCACACCGTTCGAGACGCTCGACGAGGCCCACTTCGACCGCATCGTGTCAGTGAATCTCAAGGGTGTCTGGCTGTGCATGCAGCAGCAGGTCCGGCACATGCGCACCATCGGCGGCGGCGCGATCGTCAACAACGCCTCGGTCTCCGGGCTGGTCGGCCTCGCCGGCCAGGCCGCCTACACCGCGACCAAGCATGGCGTGGTGGGCCTGAGCAAGACCGCGGCGATCGAGGGTGCCGCCGGCAACATCCGGGTCAATGCCATCTGCCCGGGCGCCGTGCGCACGGCGATCCTGCGCCACCTCGAACAGGCGGGCATCACCGAGGCCGCCCTGGCCGCGATGTCACCGCAGGGCCGCATTGCGGAGCCGGGCGAGATCGCCCACGCGGTGGCCTGGCTGCTCTCCACCCAATCCAGCTTCGTCACCGGCGCCGCCCTGCCGATCGACGGCGGCTGGGCCGCGCAATAGCACGTTCACTGGAGCCGACATGTCATCCGCGACCGATACGAGTGTCATCAATCCCACCGGCGACTGGTGTGGCGCCGATCCCTTCGCGCCCAATTTCCGGGACGATCCCTACCCTTCCCTGCACGAGCTGCGCAGCCGCGACCCGGTGAACCTGACGCCGGTCAACACCTGGCGCATCAGCCGCTACGACGACGTGGCGACGATCTTCCGCAAGGCCAACACCAGCCAGACGCTGGCCGACGGCACCGCGCCGAACTTCGATCCGCTGGACAAGCGCGGCAGCTTCCTCGAGTTCATGCTCAACAAGGATGATCCCGAGCACCAGCGCCTGCGCCGCCTGGCCATGCAGTCGCTGAATCCGAACACCGTCCGGCAGATGGAGGACGAGGTGAAGACCACCGTCGGGCAGACGCTCGACAAGGCCATCGCCCAGGGCGGCATGGAGATCATCCGCGACATGGCGCACCTGGTGCCGTCGCGCATGGTGTGCCAGATCATGGGCATCCCGATGTCCGATCGCGATCTGTTCAACGAGTGGACCGCGGCCCGCACCAATGCCTTCTTCGCACGGTTCCTGCCCCCGGAAGTGCAGCAGCGCACCCGCGATGCGGGCAACGCGATGGCCGACTACTTCGAGAACCTCGTGCGCGAGCGCCGCGGCAACCTGGGCAACGATCTGATCAGCGCGCTGATCCGGGCCGAGGAGCAGGGCGACAAGCTGCGCGACGGCGAGCTGATCGTGCAGGCCATCGGCATCATCATCGCCGGCTACGAGACCACCATCGGCCTGATCGGCAACGGCATCCGCGCGTTTCTCGATCATCCCGACCAGCTCGCCGCCCTGCGCGAGGACCCGGGGTTGATCAACAACGCCATCGAGGAATGCCTGCGCTACGACACGCCGATCCTGTTCAACTGGCGCGTGCTGGCCGAGCCCTTCGAGGTCGGCGGCAAGCTGCTACCGGCCGACGCCGTGATCTGGCAGATGCTGGGCTCGGCCAACCGTGATCCCGAGCGCTTCCCCGACCCGGACCGATTCGACATCCGCCGCAAGGATGTCGCGCACCAGGCGTTCGGCGGTGGCGTGCACTTCTGCCTGGGCAATGCGCTGGCGCGCATGGAAGCCCGGCATGCGGTGAACCAGTTCGCCCAGCGCACCAAGGGCCTGCAGATCCGCCAGGGGCAGCTCGAGTGGTCGCACTCGTTCTTCCGCGTGATGGCGCGACTGCCCATCACGTTCCACTAGAACACCCCATACCCCATACCAGAACAGGAGACCCAGGAATGACCCAACCCACGCTCGAGACCCGCTGGCTGATGACGCTGCGCGGATCGATTCCGGCCCCCACCGTGGTGACGCCGAACCTCTACGTGTTCAACGTGCTCGAAGCGAGCATCGACAGCCCGCGCATCAAGGCCAAGGTCATCAGCCCGAGCGGCGACTGGGTGCGCATCCAGGACAACGGCAACTGGAAGCTCGATGTGCGCCTGGTCTTCATGACCGACGACGGCGAGCCGATCTACTGCCATTACAACGGCGTGCTGCGCATGGACCCGGGCCTGGGCGAGCGCCTGGCCTCGGGCGAAACGATCCCCGGCAGCGACCTGTACTTCCGCAGCGCCCCCTACTTCGAGACCGCGTCGAAGAAGTACGGCTGGCTCAACGACATCCTGGCCGTCGGCAAGATCACCAGCTTCGGCGGTGGACAGGTGGTCTACGACGTCTTCGAAGTGCTCTGAACCTCGCCACCCGATCGCCCGCGATCCGCCGGAAATCCGCGACATGACCCCACCCCGCAACGCGCAGCCGTCCCCCCGCATCGTGATCATCGGCGCCGGCATGTCCGGCATGCTGATGGCGATCAAGCTGCTCGAGGCGGGGATCACGGATTTCTGCATCTACGACAAGGCCGCCGAACTCGGCGGCACCTGGCGCGAGAACACCTACCCGGGCATCGCCTGCGACATCGCCTCCCACTACTACACCTACAGCTTCGAGCCCAATCCGGGCTGGAGCAGCCGCCTGCCGCAGGGGGCCGAGATCCAGGGCTACCTGCTCGGCGTGGCGGAAAAGTACGGGCTGCGACGCTTCATCCACTTCAACAAGGAAGTGGTCGACGGCCGTCACGATGGACGGACCTGGCGGCTGCGGATGGGCGACGGCGAGGAACTGGACGCCGATGTGGTCGTCGCCTGCTGCGGCCTGCTGCATCACCCGCGGTTTCCGCGCATCCAGGGCATGGAGCAGTTCGCAGGTGCCTCGTTCCATTCGGCGCGCTGGAATCACCAGGTGGAACTCGACGGCCGGCGCGTCGGCATCATCGGCAACGGATCGACCGGCGCGCAGATCATCGCCTCGCTCGCGGTGCGCCCGCTGCAGCTCCAGGTCTTCCAGCGCACGCCGCAGTGGATCTTCCCGCTGCCCAACCGCGCCTACTCGGGACTCGAACGCAGCCTGCTGCGCTGGTTCCCGCGCCTGGCGAAGCTGCCCTACTACTTCTACCGCACGGCCTTCGAGCACACGTTCGCACGGGCCGTCATCCAGCCGGGCTGGCAGCGCCGCCTGCTGACCCGCATCTGCAAGTGGAACCTCGGCCGCGTGAAGGACCCGGAACTTCGGCGCAAGCTGACGCCGGACTACGCGCCGCTGTGCAAGCGCATGGTCATGTCGGTCGATTACTTCCCGGCCCTGCAGCGTCCCAACGTCGACCTGATCACCGACGACATCGATCACATCGAGGCGCGCGGCGTGGTGACACGCGACGGCCACCTGCACGAGGTCGATGCGCTGATCTACGCCACCGGCTTCGATGCGCACGCCTATTTCCGTCCGCTACAGCTCAGCAATGCGGCCGGTGTGAACCTTGCGGACGTGTGGAAACAGGGACCGGTGGCCCATCGCACCGTCACCGTGCCGGGCTTCGCGAATTTCTTCATGACCCTGGGCCCGCAGAGTCCGATCGGCAACTTCTCGGCAATCAGCATCGCCGAGACGCAGATCGAATACATCATGGAATGCATCCGACTGATCCGCAGCGGCAAGGCCCGGACGCTCGCGCCCACGCCGGCCGCCACCAAGGCGTTCAACGATCGCGTGCGCGCCGCCATGCCGGACACGATCTGGATGAGCGGCTGCACGAGCTGGTACATCGGCGACAACGGCGTGCCCTCCGCGTGGCCGTTCAGCGGCGCCCGTTTCCGCCAGGAGCTGCGCACGCCGCGGCTCGAGGAATTCGAGGTCGGCACCTGAGCGGCGCCTTGTCCTTGTCCCTGTCATAGCGGCGGCCGGCACCGGCTGCCGCCCCCTTCTACACCCGTCGCCCTCCACCCCCTCCAGGGAGAACCCATGTCCACCGAACACAACCAGCGCGTCGTCCTTGCCCAGCGTCCCGACGGGGTGCCGACGATGGCGCACTTCCGCGTCGAGGACGCGCCCTTGCCGGTTCCCGGCGAAGGCCAGATGCGCCTGCGCACGCTCTACCTGTCGCTCGATCCCTACATGCGCCTGCGCATGAATGACGGCCCCTCGTATGCCGACCCGGTCGGCGTCGGCGAGCCCATGTGCGGCGGCACGGTGTGCCGTGTCGAGGCCTCGCGGCATCCGCGCTTCAAGGACGGTGACCTCGTGCTGGCCTTCACCGGCTGGCAGCGCTACGCGCTGTCCGACGGCACCGACGTCAACCGGCTCGATGCCAGCCTTCCCAACCCGTCCTGGACGCTCGGCGTGCTCGGCATGCCCGGCTTCACCGCGTACTACGGCCTGATGAAGATCGGCGAGCCCAAGGCCGGCGAGACCGTGGTGGTGGGCGCCGCCACCGGCGGCGTCGGTGCGGTGGTGGGACAGATCGCGAAGATCAAGGGCTGCCGCGCGGTGGGCATCGCCGGCGGCCAGAAGAAGTGCCGGCACGCGGTCGAGGAGCTGGGCTTCGACGCCTGCATCGATCACCACGCGCCCGATTTCGCCGAACAGCTCGCCGCGGCCTGCCCCAAGGGCATCGACGTCTATTTCGAGAACGTCGGCGGCGCCGTGCTGCAGGCCGCCCTGCCCCTGCTCAATGTCGGCGCCCGCGTGCCGCTGTGCGGCCTGATCGCCTGGTACGACGGGCAGAACGTCGCACCGGGACCGGACCGCACGCCGGCGCTGCTGAGCACGATGCTGGTGCGCCAGATCAAGGCGCAAGGCTTCGTGATCATCGACCACTACGAGCGCTACTACGGCGAGTTCCTCGAGCAGATGGGTCCGTGGCTGGCGCAGGGCAAGGTCCGCTACACCGAACATCGCGTCGAGGGCCTGGAGCAGTCGCCGCAGGCCTTCATCGCGCTGCTGCGCGGTGACAACTTCGGCAAGGTCGTCGTGCACGTCTCCGACTGACCGCCGGCCCCACCCTCCTCATTTCGACGGCCTGCACAACCATGAGCAAAGTCACCTTCATCGAGCACGACGGCACGACGCATCTGGTCGAGGCGGAAAACGACCAGAACCTGATGCAGTGCGCGCAGAACCACGGGGTGCCCGGCATCCTCGGCGACTGCGGCGGTTGCTGCAGCTGCGGCACCTGCCACGGCTACATCGACCCGCCCTGGCAGGCGCGGGTCGGTGAGGCCAGCGAGGACGAGCGCCTGATGCTCGATGGCGCCGATCACGTTCAGCCCGGCAGCCGGCTGACCTGCCAGGTGAAGATGACGGACGCGCTCGACGGCCTGGTCGTTCGCCTGCCACCCGTGCAGCGATGACCTGCGGCCGCATCGACGGCCGCCACCGCGCCTCCCGATCCGCTTGACCGAGTACTCCCCATGACGAGCACGACCTCGCTGCTGCTGTCCCGGCGCGACCTGGAATTCATGCTGTACGAGTGGCTCGACGCCGAGGCCCTGACCACCGCCGGGCGCTACGGGGATCACGGCCGCGGCACCTTCGACGCGGTGCTGGAGACCTACGAGCGGATCGCCACCGACCTGTTCGCCACCCACTACCAGAAGTCGGACCGCGAGGAACCCGAGTTCGACGGCCACAGCGCGCGGGTCATCCCGGAGATTGCGGTCGCCATCCGGGCGGTGGCCGAGTCCGGGCTCTTCGCGGCCACCCAGGACTACGCGCTGGGCGGCATGCAGCTGCCCTGCGTGATCGAGAAGGCGGGGCTCGCCTACCTGCTGGCGGCCAACGTCGGCACCGCTGCCTATCCCTTCCTGAGCATCGGCAACGCCAACCTGCTGCTCGCGCATGGCAGTCCGGCGCAGATCAAGGCCTTCGTCGAACCCACGCTGCGCGGCGAATTCTTCGGCACGATGTGCCTGTCCGAGCCGCAGGCGGGATCCTCGCTCGCGGACGTCGCCACGCGCGCAGAGTACGAGGGCGAGTCGGCATTCGGACCGCAGTACCGCGTCACCGGCAGCAAGATGTGGATCTCCGCCGGCGAGCACGAGCTGTCGCAGAACATCGTCCATCTCGTGCTGGCCCGCATCCCCGGCGAGGATGGCCAGCCCATTCCCGGCGTCAAGGGGCTGTCACTGCTGATCGTGCCCAAGTTCCTGGTCAACGAGGACGGCTCGCGCGGCGAGCGCAACGACGTTGCACTGGCCGGGCTCAATCACAAGATGGGCTGCCGCGGCACCACCAACTGCCTGCTCAACTTCGGAGAGGGCACGCGACACCGTCCAGGCGATCGCGCCGGAGCCGTCGGCTACCTGATCGGGGATGCGCAGCGCGGCATGAGCTACATGTTCCACATGATGAACGAGGCGCGCATCGGCGTCGGCCTGGGCGCCACGGCGCTGGGCTACACGGGCTACCTGCACGCACTCGACTACGCACGCAATCGTCCGCAGGGCCGCGCCGACAAGGATCCGCGCACGCCCCAGCAGCGCATCGTCGAGCACGCGGACGTCAAGCGCATGCTGCTCGCCCAGAAGACCTACGCCGAGGGTGCGCTGGCGCTGAACCTGTACTGCGCGCGCCTGATCGACCAGATGTGCGTCGAGACCGACGAGGGCATCCGCTCCGATCTGAACCTGCTGCTGGAGATCCTGACGCCGATCGCAAAGAGCTGGCCTTCGCAGTGGTGCCTGGCCGCCAACGACCTGGCGATCCAGGTCCACGGTGGCTACGGCTACACCCGGGAGTACAAGGTCGAGCAGTTCTATCGCGACAACCGCCTCAACCAGATCCACGAGGGCACGCACGGCATCCAGGGACTCGACCTGCTGGGCCGCAAGGTGGTGATGCACAAGGGCGCGGCGCTCGAACTGCTGCGCACGCGCATCGCGCAGGCCATCGCTGCGGCGCGCGGCGCGGACGAGGCGGTGCTGCATGCGCATGCCGATCACCTGGACCGGCGGCTGCAGCGCCTGGTCGAGGTCACGCGCAAGCTGTGGGATGCAGGCGATGCGCGCGTGACCCTGGCCAATGCCAGCCTGTACCTGGAGGCCTTCGGCCACGTCGTGATCGCCTGGATGTGGGTCGAGCAGCTGCTCGCCGCGCGGGGCAAGGACGACGACTTCTACCGCGGCAAGCGCGCGGCGGCACGCTATTTCTTCAGTTGGGAACTGCCCCGCGTCGATGCGCAGTTCGACCTGCTGGAAAGTCTGGACACTACAACGCTGGACATGGCGGACGCGTGGTTTTGAGCGTACCGTCGTCTACCGGGAACGAGGAGACCCCGTGCGTCGATCGAACCCGCATCCGTTCCTGTCCGGGAGAGGGCAGCGCAGCCTGCCCACGCTGTTCGCGGGGTTGCGCGAACAGCGCCTGCTGCAGGCGAGCCGCCACTGGCGCGAGCGCCCCCTGCCCCATCGCCCGGTGCTGATTCCGGACGGCGACATCGACGCGCTGCTGCAGTCGATCAGCAACAGCCTGAGCGGTTCCGGCACGCGTTAGCCCGCATTTCTCACAGGGGGATCGAGCGATGGCCGTGCGTCGAGGACGTGCAGCGCGCCGGGACGGAGCGAACCCCATAGTGGTTCTATGGGGTGAGTGAGTCCCAAGCGATGCGCGCCGCAGACAGGCCAGCGCCGATCCAGCCGGAGAATCCAGGCGACACTCTGTTTCCGGCGCGCAGCCCGAACATCGCACTCAGATCAGTAGATTGAAGCGGATTCTCCGGCGACCTGTGAGAAATGCGGGTTAGGCCGCAGCACGTTGCGCCGGGGTGCAGGGGCGCGGCGTGCATGCCGCGCCGCGGGCCCCGCGGGCGCGCCGTGGACGGGACCAGGGATCGCGCGGCTCAGGAATCCGACCGGCTGCGCCCTGGCCGCGTCGATCTCCTGCCGCCGAATTCGGCGAGGCAGGCGCGCAGCACGTCGAGGTCCACCGGCTTCGGAAAATGCCGGTCGAAGCCGGCGGAACGGGCCTGCTCGACATCCTGTTCCTGGCTCCAGCCGGTCAGCGCCAGCAACAGGCTGTCGCGACTCCAGGCGTCCGCGCGGACCAGGCGCGCCAACTCGTAACCGTTCATCAAGGGCATCCCGATGTCGAGGATCAGGACCTGGGGATGAAGCTTGCGCGCCAGCGCGAGCGCCTCGAATCCCGAGGACGCGGTGCTCACCTGGTGGCCGTCGGCCACCAGCAGGATGGCCAGGGACTCGGCCGCATCGCGGTTGTCGTCGACCACCAGGATCGTGTACCGGGTGCCGGTGTCGCCGGCCGGCCCGGCATCCGTCGCAGCCGCCGGCGGATCGGCCACGAGCACCTCGGGCGGCAGACGGATGGTGAAGGTGCTGCCCCTGCCCGGCCCGTCGCTGTGCGCCTGCACCGTGCCGCCGTGGAGCGTGACCAGCCCGCGCACCAGGGCCAGGCCGATGCCGAGCCCACCCTGGCTGCGCTCGAGCGCCGTTTCGACCTGCGAGAACATCTCGAACACCTGGGGCAGCGCCGCCGCCGTCAGGCCGATCCCGTCGTCGCTCATCGACAGTCCCAGCCCCTGCTCGTCCAGCCAGGCGCTGATCTTCAGCGTGCCGCCGGCGTCGGTGTATTTCGCCGCGTTGGTGAGCAGGTTGGACAGGGCCTGCGACAGGCGCAGCGGATCGACCATGAGCTGCACCGGTTCGACCGGCAGGTCGAGGATGAGGCGGTGGCGCTTGGCGTCGATCAGCGGCCGTGCCGTTTCCGTGGCAGAGGCCACCAGGCTGTCCAGGTCGACGCGCTGCAGCTTCACCTCGAGGCGGCCGCGCGTGATGCGCGACACGTCGAGAAGGTCGTCCAGCAGCAGGGCCATGTTGCGCACCTGCCGGCCGATCACCTGTCCGGCCCACTGGCGCTGCGCGTCGGTGGTGCCCGTCTGCTGCAGCAGTTCGGCGGCATTGAGCACCGGCGCCAGCGGGTTGCGCAGTTCGTGGGCGAGCGTGGCGAGGAAATCGTCCTTGCGGCGATCGGCCTGGCGCAGCGCATCCTCGGTGCGCTTGATGCGACTGACGTCCAGGTTGATGCCGGCCCAGACGGTGATGCCGCCGTCGTCGTTGCGGATGGGCAGGCCCTGCACCAGCACCGGGTGGTACTGCCCGTCGATGCCGAGCACGCGGTGCTCGCGGTACCAGGGCTGACCGCTGCGCACGCATTCGCGCCAACCGTCGATGGTGGCCCGTGCGTCCTCGGGGTGCAGGACCGTGTCCCAGCCGGATTCGGAGCATTGCGCCTGGGTCAGCCCGGTCAGCCGCAGGAAGGATTCGCTGGTGTAGGTGTTGCGCCCCTCGGGGTCGGCGAGCCAGACGCCGTAGTTGATCGATTCACCGATCGCGCGGAACACGCGCTCGCTCTCGCGGCGTTCCTGCTCGGCCAGCTTCTGCGCCGTGACATCGATCAGCAGGCCGGCCAGCACACGCGGCGAACCGTCGGCGTCGAACGACACCCGGCCGCGACTGACCGCCCAGCGCACGGCGCCGTCGGGCCGCACGATGCGGTACTCCGGGGACGCCAGCGTGCCGGACTGCAGCGCCGCCCGTTCGGCCTGCTCGATCTTCGCGCGGTCCTGCGGATGGATGGCGCGCAGGTGCCAGGCCGGATCGGCGCGACCATCGCCGGACTGGCCGATGCCGTACAGCGCGAGCATGTTGCGATCGCCGCTGAATTCGCCGGTCTTGACGTTCCATACCCAGCTGCCGATCTCGGCGGCCGCCATCGTGCTTTCCAGGCGCGCGTTGGCCCTGGCCAGCGCGGACTCGGCGTCCTTGCGCACCGCAACCTGCTCGAGCAGCGAGGCGTTCGACCTTTCGAGCGCCTGCGTGCGCTGCTGCACCTCGGCGAACATCTGGTTGAACGCGCGCACGACGATGCCGAAGTCGTCGTCGGCGATGTCCGGCATGCGCAGGCCGTAGTCACCCCGCTGCACGACCTGCTTGGCCACGTCGGCGAGCGTCTCCAGCGGCACGGTGATGGAGCGCTGCAGGCGGGCCGACAGCATGCGCGCCAGCAGCAGTCCGACGCCCATGATCAGCGCGAAGATGCCCAGGTAGGTGCCGATGCGTCCCAGCACGTCGTAGCGGGCGCGCAGGTACAGCGTGCCGAGCACCTCGCCGCCGCTGACGATGCGCTGGGTGATCTCCACCACCTCGCCGCGGACGACGATCGACTCCTGCGCGCCGCCGGCCAGTGCCGGCGCCACTGCCGGCACTTCCTGGTCCGAACGCAGGTGACGGGCGAACAGGCTGCCATCCCGCGCGTAGACGGCCACTGCCAGGACCGATCCGCGCGCCTCGAGCATGGCCAGGTTGTGCGTGGCGGCCTCGCGGTCGTCGAAGGCCAGGGCCGGCGTGGCGGACATGGCCACGACGCCGGCTTCGGTGGCGATATCCGACGCCCAGGACGAGCGGTACACGTACAGGTCGTGCGCCACGATGGCGACCATCGAGATCACCAGCACCACGGCGGTGATCAGCAGCGTCGTGCGTGCGAGCCGTCCGCGTACCGAGTGCTTCGCCACGTGCCGGCCGACGCTCGACGCGAATCCGGCCGCCTGCGTTGCCGGTTTTGGGGCCGGCGCGTTCACCGCTTTGCGACCCGTACCGGGCACGCGTCGAACGGCGCGCGCAGGGCCGGCCCGCAGCCCCGATCCGAGCGCGGCCCGCCGCGGACGTGCACCGCCACGGCGAGCAGCCCGGGTCCCAGCTTGAGCCCCGCCGCCTGTGCCGCGGCCAGCGAGATCTCGAAGCGGATGCGCCGCTCCACCACCACGAAAGTCACCATGCTGCCGTCATCGAGGGCGCCACCGCGATCGGTGACGACCAGCACCGGGCGGCCGCGCAGATCGGCGATCAGGGGTTCCAGGTCGCCCGGATACGAACGGCCCACGTAGAGCATGCGCGCGTCGCCCAGTTCGCCCACGTGCTCGATGCGCCGCACCTGCGCAGGCAGTCCCTGCACGCGGTATCTGGCCAGCAGGCGGGCCAACGCCCCGGTGACCCCGTCGGCGCCGAGCACCGCGATCGTGAAGTCATCTGCCGCGGGCTCGAGCGCGGGCCACTGGATGAAACTGGTGAACCGGTAGAGGAACGCCGCCTTGACCGTGTCGGGATCGCGCGGCGCCGGCTGTGCCCGCGCCGGGAAGATGCAGGCCGACAGCAGGCACACGACCAGCAGGATTCCGGCGCGGGGTCGGCGGGATGGGCGCGGGCGGGCGTTCATGTCATGGGCGCCAGGTCAGCTGCACCAGCACCGAACGCTCGATGTACTCGCCACTCGGCGCCGGGTACTCGAGGTGACGATCGTCGAGCAGGTTGAACCCGGTGAGGCTGGCGGTCAGTCGCGGCGTGAGCTGGTACTGCAGCGAGGCGCCCAGCTCGGTGTCCGCCTCCAGCCGCGGGCTTGGCAGCGCGGCGACATGTCGCAGGTTCAGGTTCAGGCGCAAGCGCGGACCCAGGTCCATCGCGGAAGTCAGCAGGGCATGGGCCTTGGGATCGTTGCCGGCCTGGGCGTAGCCCAGCAGGCGGCTGGAATCCTCGTCGAACGCGAGGTCCTTGCGCATCACGCGCACGCCGGGCGACAGGCGCCACCAGGAGGTCACCTGCCAGTTGGCCCAGCCCTCGGCGCCGTAGCTCCGACCGTGCATCCGGTTGTCCCAGCGCAGGGGCAGCAAGGTGTCCGGGTCGAACTCGATGGTGCGCAGATCGTCGTAGCGGTTGAAGAACACGGCCATCGACAGGCTCAGTACGTCCAGCGGCCGTGCGCGGTAGCCAATCTCGAAGGCGTCCACTTTCTCGGAATCGAAATCCTTGTTGCCGACCAGGAAGAGCTGTCCGCCCAGGATTTCCCGGACGTCGCGATCGAAGGGCGTGGGTGCGCGGACCGCGCGGGTCGCCGAGGCCCACAGCAGGCCGGTGCGACCGACCCGCAGGCCGGCGCGCAGATCCGGCAAGGGCGACCAGTGGCCGTAACCGTCGCGCTCGAGCTTCAGCCCCACGGTCAGGCTCAATGCCGCGGTCAGGCTGATGGTGTCCTGCACGAACAGGTTGCCGAACACGAAGCTGCGATGATCGGGCTCGAAGCGCAGAGCCTCGCCGTTGCGGATGTCGTAATCGTGAAGGCGCAGGCCACCGCCCCAGACCAGGCGGTGCATGCCGGCCTTCCAGGCGTGCTGCATCTCGACATCGTGGGTCCGCAGCGTGAAGGCGACGCCCCCGCGCGGCGCGGCGCGCTGCGTGAAGTCCGTGTACATCTCGAGCTGCCACTGGCTGAGCGGTTCACCGCCGTGCCAGCGCGCCATCAGGTTGCCACCCTCGATCTCGCCATCGGCCATCTCCAGCCCGTCCGGCCCGGCAAAGGCCTGGCGCTGCAGGCCACGGTAGACGTCGCCCGAGGTGGTCAGGGTGTACGAGGGTCCGGTCCAGTCGGCGCGAAATCCCGCCTGCAGCTTGCGCCAGTCGTCGTTCGCGCTGGAGCCGTCCGCCACCTCCATCGCATCGCGATCGAAGGCCTTGGCGTAGACCCGGTAGGACAGTCCTCCATTGACGATCCGGCCGAAGCGCAGCCGCGCAATGGTCTCCTCGTTGCCGGCCCCGACGGCGACCAGCGGCTGCGTGGTGAGGTAGGCCGGGCGCGTGATGATGTTGATCACGCCATTCATCGCGTTGGCGCCCCACAGCGTGGCGCCGGGCCCGCTGATCACCTCGATGCGCTCGATGTCGTCCAGCTCGAGGTCCTGTGCATCCAGGTAGACCCCCGAGTAGAGCGGCGAGTACACGCTGCGGCCGTCGATCAGGATCAGCAGCTTGTTGGAGAAATTCTGCGCTTCCTGGGCGCCGCCGAAGCCGCGCGCGCCGGCGATGTGGTTGCTGGTGCTGTATTGCGAGATCAGCAGGTTGGGCGCCAGGCGCAGGGCCTCTCCGATGCTGGTGACCCCGGAGCGCAGGATGTCGTCGTGCGAGATGACGTAGATCGACGCCGGCGCCTGGTTCAGCGCTTCGGCCCCCTTCGACACCGAGGTGACCTCGACCTGCGACAGCGCCTCCAGCGACAGGTCGGCCAGCGACTCGACCGCCGCCGCCTCGCGCCATCCGCAGGCACAGAGCAGGATCCCAGCGAGGAGCCGGTGGCCGCACCGTCCAGACCGGATCTGCATTCCGACGCCCCAGGAGTCGCCCTTCCGCTCTCGTCGCATCACGGTCAGGTCATTGGCAGGTCATTGGTGATGCCGAAAGTCTATTCGAATCCGCCGTCATGTCCCGCCGATCCTGGCTTACGCGCCCGGCCCGACATTCAGGCGCACGATCGCCGCGTAGGCTTCCAGGCGGCTGCTCACACCGAGCTTGGTGAAGATGCTCTTCAGGTGGAACTTCACCGTGTTCAAGGACAGCAGCGCGCGGCCCGCGATCTCCTTGTTGGACAGGCGGATCGACAGGTAGCCCATGATTTCGCGCTCGCGCGGCGTGAAGCTGTCGAAGCGCAGCACCGGTGCCGGCGCGCTGGCACCGCCACGGCTGGCGCCGCGCGGGGCCAGCCGGCGCGCGAATTCATTCAGCGGCAGACCCTTCTCTGCCTGGCCGCTGTCGACGATCTGGCGGATCAGGGGCATCACCGCCGGACTCTGATCGAGTAGCGGGCGCACCAGCCCGCCCTTCATGGCCAGGTCCAGCGCCTTGCGCATGTAGCGCTGTGCCGAGCCCCGTGTACCGGCATCCGCCGCCAGCAGGGCCTGGGCGACCAACAGCCGCAGCTGGCTGTAGACGCCGGCATCGGCCGGGACGGCGTGCTGTTCCAGAAAGGCGGCGGACCGCACGGCGTCACCGCGCGCCAGCGCAAAGGCCAGCAGCGCGCGGCTCGAGGCAACCAGCTGCGCGGCAGGACCGGCCTGCCCTCCGGCATCGCCGTTGGCGGTGGCCGCACCCGATGCGACCGCGATCCGCTCCGCGGCCTGCGCGACCCGTCCGGATGCCGCGGCCAGGCGCGCCTGTTCCCATTCGAGCAGTCCCACGATGCGTGGCCAGCCGTTGCGCGTGGCGGTGAACTGCGCACGATCGAGCGTGCGCCCGGCCTCGTCGGCCGCACCGCGCAGCGCCTGCACGCGTGCGATGCAGATCTGCCCCGCCGCGAAGAAATCCGGGACCGCCGCCTCGGCCAGCATGTCGCGGTATTCCTCGGCGACCGCTTCGAGCATGTCCAGGTCGTTGAGCTCGTACAGGGCCCATAGATAGCAGGACGCCAGCGCGGCCGACACGAAGGTCGAGTCGAGCACCCGCCGCTGTGCCTCGAGTCCCTCGCGCAGGCAGACCCGCGCCTCGTCCGCACGGCCCTGCAGCAGCAGCCACGCGCCCTCGAAGCAGGCGGTGTAGCCGCCGCTGAAGGACGCATCGCCCATCTGGTTGAACGACTTGGCCTGCATCAGCCAGGACTGCGCGCGCACGAAGTCGCCGGTGAACAGCTGCTGGTAGGCGCGCAGGTTGGCGGCGGCCGCGCGCTCGAACGCGGCGAATCCCTCCAGCGGCTCGTCGCTGGCCGGCACCGAATCGATGATCTCGAAGGCGCGCGGAATCTGGTCGGCGCACATCGCGGCGACCGCCAGCACCACGCGCGGATCAGCCTGCTCGTCCTGCGCAGCGTCGGTGCGCCCGGTGTCGAGCGCCTGCAGCAGCTGCGCCAGCCGCGCGCGCCGCCGCAGGAAGATCAGGGCCCAGGCCATGCGCACCGCGAGCGGGGAGTCGCGGATCACCAGCCCGAGCGGCAGGCGGTCGAACCAGCGCCCGATGGTCGCCATCTCGCCGTTGGCGACCAGGCGAGAGGACCATTGCTCCAGGATCTGCGCGGCATGCGCGAAGTCGCTGGCCGCGGTCGCATGGTGCAGCGCATCCTCGTGCTGGCCGTGTTCGTGCAGCCATGCGGCCGCCCGCCGGTGGATGTCGATCACCGCGCCGGGATCCGACTCCGCGAGCTGTTCGGACAGCAGCGAGGCGAACAGGCTGTGGTAGCCGAACCAGTTCGCGGCGGGGTCCAGCGCGCGCACGAACAGGCCGGCACGTTCCAGTCGCAGCAGGAGTTTCTGCGAGTCGTCGCGATCGTCGAGCAGGTCGCACAACGGCGCGCACAGCCGCGTGAGCAGTGAAGTCCGCAGCAGGAAGCGCCGCACGTCCTGCGCTTGCCCGTCGAGCACGCAGTCGGTCAGGTACTCGGCCAGCTCGCGCGGACGGCAGTGATCGAGATCCTGCAGGCTCCGTCGCGTCCCCGGGTGCGCCAGCCCCAGGCGGAACAGCTGGACCGCCGCCGGCCAGCCCTCGCTGCGGCT
>CAMLNE010000024.1 GCA_946481265.1 uncultured Panacagrimonas sp.
CGCGATCATCGGCACCCTCCTGGTCAGCGGGACCTCGAGCGGTTCTTCGGCCGCCGCGGTCAAGCGGCTCGACCCGATCGCCCCGGGTGCGCTGGTCCGTGGACTCGACGCCGCTCCCACCGAGCTCGAGAAGCCGCTGAGCAGGGGAATGTTGAGCAGCGCCTGCACGGTGTCGAGCAGGGCCCCGACCACCGGCAGTTCGATCGACACCAGGGTCCGCGCCTGCGCGGTACGCACGAAGATCCGGTCCGGTCCCAGCGGATCGGCCCTGGCCAGTTCCGGTCGGCCGATGGCCGAGAGCTGCGGCGGTTCGACGATCTGCGTGCGCACCTGGACGCCCGCGACGCCGGGCAGGTCGATCGGCAGTGCGATGCAGGCTGCGCATTGGCTGCTGGCCAGCTGCACGCTACCCTGGACCAGGTCGAGGACGTTGAGGCCGGTGTCGAGCCCCGCGGCGTCGGTGCCGCTCTGGATGTTCAACAGGTCGCCGAGCTGCAGCAACGGCGAGAACGCGGGCAGGCTCAGCACGGAAAGCTGGTCCAGGCCTCCCACCGCGGCGCCGACGTCACCGGTGCCGCCGCCGTCGTTGAGCACGTCGGCGGCCACGCCCAGGAGCTGGCCGAGCGTGACGTCCGTACCGAGGACCTGGTCATAGTTGCCGGCATCCACGCCCAGTTCGAGCGCCAGCGCATCGAGGTAGCTGAGCAGGTTGATGTCGGTGCCCAGCAGGCCTTCCCAGGAGGCCAGCGAAAGACTGACCGCGCCACCCAGCAGGGAGCCGGTGACATCGTTCAGCAGGCCCTCGTCGAGGTCGGCCACGGTGCTGCGGATCCGCAGCTGCGCGACCGGCTCCAGTGCCCGCGCAATGGCCTCGGCGGAAATGTTCCGCGTGCCGAGAAATATGGTGGGCACGCTGCCGAAGATCAGCGCGCGCACGGCGTTCTGATCGCCGGTGCAGCCCGCCACGAAGCGCGGGTCGGTGGTGGTCTTCCACACGCCGGGCTGGATCACCGGCGTGTCGTGGGCGTGCTCGCTGAGGTTGGCGTTGGCGTTGTCGATGCCGGCCGCGGCCGCCTCGGTGCAACCCACGCTCAGCTGGCGCGACCCGGCCAGCGCGGCCAGATCGGCCGCCTTCTGGTACTCGCGCTTGTAGTAGTAGAGCAGGCCGAGGTCGACGGCGCCGAGCAGGGCGACCATCACCGAAAGCCCGACGGCCACCGTGACAAGGATCGATCCGCGTTGCCGCGACGGGCGCACGCGGGCGGCGAGAAGTGGGGCGCTCATGGTTCGGCCTGATCAGAGCCGCACGGTGGCGGCGGATACCAGCGCGTCCGGCATCCAGCTCTCGGTCAGACCGATGCCGGGAATGTCGATCGTCGGCAGCAGGCGCGTGCCGTCGCCGTTGCCGTAGGGAAAGCTCAGCGTGATGACGGCGCAGGTGCCGCCGCTGCTGCCGGCGCAGGCCGCTTCCTGCACGGCGATGCGCGAGCGGACGTTGGCCTGGAGCCAGGCACGCCGCAGCGCCAGGGTGGTGTTGCTGGCGGTGGGCGCAACCGGTGAATTGGCCAGCGATTCGATGATCTGGTCCTTCACCCCGTTCTCGCGATCCGCCGCCGGCAGCGTCAGCAGCTGGGGCAGGGCGCGCGCGCCGTCGGCCACGGCGCGCGACACCGTGAGCTGGGTGTAGAACACCGAGCCGAACGTGATCAGGCCGTAGAGCAGCAGGAACATGATCGGAAAGCTCAGCGCGAACTCCACCGCGGCGGCGCCGGACTGTGGAATCTGACGTGCGATTCGGTTCATAGCGGCGACATCGCGCGGCCGTCGAGGAGCGCGCGCGCACGTCCCTGCAGGCGCGTCGGCATGATCACCCCCAGACCGGGCACCGCGGCAAAGATCGGATGGCTCTGGTAGGGGAATTCGACCGTGACCACGATCTGGCAGCCTTCGGCCAGGGTCGCGCCGCAGACCAGGTTGTCGGGCAGCTCGCCGGAACTGACCGCCGGCAGGCAGTTGGCATCGGTCTGCGGGCAGACGTCGGCCTTGACGTTCAGCGAGCCCAGGTTCTCGATCCAGTTCGCTGCCGTGCGCGCGACGGTTTCCGCCGCCGCCTCGCGCAAGCCGATCTGCGTGCTGCCGGGACCCGGCGCCACCTGGTAGCGCAGCGCCTCGCGTGCGCCTTCCTCCGCGGCGTGCTGCAGGCCCATGCGCATGGCGAAGACGAAGCCGTAGGCCAGGGTGCCGTAGAGCAGGGCGAAGAACACCGGAAAGATCAGCGCGTACTCCACCGCGTAGGCCCCCGCGTGCACGCGCGGACTCCGCCCATCTTTTCCGCTGCGCGCCGCTTTCGACTTTTCCATCCTGGCCGGGTGGTCCACCGTGAGCTTCCACGATAACGGAATCGGATGATGGCCTGCCGCCGGTCGTCCCATGCAGCGGGGCCGCTTGTCGCACCGGTGGCTTCCCGTCGCGGGAACGGCGCACGGGCGCATGAAGATAGAATCGGGATTCGCGCGACCTCCGGCGCGAAAGGGAAAAATCGCGGGTGCCAGCCGTCAGACAACATACAGAGCCGAGGACGATTGCCCTGGTCGCCGGACTGCTGGCCGCCGCCGCGCTCTGCCTGTTCTCGCTGCGCGCGCTGATCAATGCCGAGGATCTGCAGGACCACCTCAACCGCGAGCACGCGCTCGACCTGGCGCAGCGCACCCTGGTCGGGCTGGTCGCGCGGGGGGACGGCGCGGCCGTGGCGGAACACGTGCGCTACCTGGTCCGCGAATCGGACCTGGGGCTGACCTACCTCGCGGTGGCCGACACCGGGGGCTCGGTGCTCGCGGTGGATGGCCGTTTCGAGCGCCTGGTCGTTCCGCTGCTCTCCACCCTGGCGCGCCAGAAGCTGCGCCGCTGGCTGTACCGCTTCACCAGCGAGCACGGCCGCCTGCGCCTGCAGCAGGATGGCACCGAGCTGGGCGAGCTGGAGTACGCCGTGGCGCCGGGACTGGCCCGCGACGTGCAGGTGAACGCCGTCGGCGAACTGCGCCTGTTCGGCTGGGTCACGCTGCTGCTCGCGCTGCCGGCGCTGGCCTCGCTCGGTTACATGGCGGCACGGCGACCCGTGCGCACCGATCCGCGGCTGCTGTCGCGCAGCGCCCAGGGGGTGCAGCGCCGGACGCGCGCGGAGGCCCCCGACCCGGACGCCGACCCCGACGAGCCACAGATCACCCAGACGCTGCGCCAGCACGGGGTGCACGCGCTGGATGCCCTCAAGCGCGGGCTGATCGTGGTGGACCGCGACGCGCGCATCCGCTTCATGAACGCCACCGCCGCCGGGATCACCGGCTGGACGGCCGAGGACGCGCGCGGCCGGCTGGTCTACTCGGTCTTCCATCCGCTGGACGAACAGCAGTCGCCGCTGGTGACGCCGGCCGAGACCTGCCTGCGCGAAGGACGCGAATACGAGCCGGCCGAGCTCTGGGTGCGTGCGCGCGACACCACCGTGCATGCGGTCGAGGTGATGGCCGCGCTGCTGCGCGAACGCGCCGGGGACCCGCCCACCGGGGCGGCGATGGTCTTCCACGTCATCGACGATCGGCGCGGCCTGATCGAGCAGCTGCAGCAGCAGTCGCGGCTGTCGCAGGGCGTGATCGATCATCTGGTCGAAGGCGTGCTGACCACCGATACCGCCGGCGTGATCCGTTTTGCCAATGCGCGCGCGCTGCGCATGTTCGGCTACGCGCGCGACGAACTCGAGGGCGTGACCATCACCAAGCTGATGCCGGCGCCGTTTCTCAACACGCCCGGCCTGAACCTGACCGACTACATCGGCGGACGCCATCACAATCGTCTGCCCAAGGTCGTGGGTTGGCGCAAGGACGCCACCACCTTCCCGCTGGAACTGGTGGTGCAGCCGATGCACGTCGCCGAGGCCGAGGGCCTGGTGGTGATCACCCGCGACATCACCGAACGCCTGCGCAGCGACAACCTCGCGCAGCGCCTCGGGCGGCTGCTCGATGCCGCGGCCGAGGAGGTCTACATCTTCGACGCGCAGTCGCTCTACTTCGTCGAGGTCAACCGCGGCGCACGCCGCAACCTCGGCTACCAGCCCAGCGAGATCAACCGCCTGTCGATGCTCGGCATCAGCCACGAGCTGGAGAGCGACACCTTCCTGAGCCACCTCGCGCGGCTGCGCGGCGGCGAGGTCGATCACGTCACCTACCGCGCCCGCCATGTGCGCGCGGACGGCAGCGACTACCCGGTGGAGGTTCGCCTCAATTTCTCGCGCGAGGAGGAACCGCCGATGTTCATGGCCATCGCCGTGGACATCACCGATCGCGAGGAACAGGAGGATCGCCTGCGCTACCTCGCGCAGCACGATCCGCTCACCGGCCTGCCCAACCGCGCGACCCTGCTCGACCGCCTGCGCCAGGCGCTCCTCACCGCGGGCCGGTCGAGCCGGCTCGTCGCGGTGTACTTCATCGATCTCGATCGCTTCAAGCACATCAACGACACCTACGGCCACGAGATCGGCGACGTGGTGCTCGAGCTGGCGGCCAAGCGCCTGTCATCCATGTTGCGCGACACCGATACGGTGGCGCGCCTGGGCGGCGATGAATTCGTGGTGGTCGCGCAGGGCCTGCGCGGTACGGACGATGCGGAGGCCCTGGCGCGCAAGATGCTGGAGACCTTCGAGCCGCGCTTCGAGATCCCCGAGCACGACCTGCGCGTGACGCCCAGCGTGGGCGTCTCGATCTACCCGCTCGACGACACCGATGCCGAGGGCCTGCTGCGCCATGCGGACGCCGCGATGTACCAGGCCAAGCAGTCCGGACCGGGCCAATATCGCGTGTACAGCATGGAGGCGTCGCCGGAGAAGCGCCGCCGACTCGAGCTGGAGCGCGGGCTGCACGTGGCGCTGGCCCTGCAGCAGTTCGAGGTGGAGGCGATTCCCGCCTTCGAGATCGCGGGCGCGGAGCGGCGACTGGGCGCGCTGCTGCTCGACTTCTGGTGGCGACACCCACGCCAGGGCCGTATTCCCAGCGCCGATGTGATCGCTGCCGCCGGCCGTTCGGGCCTGCTGGCCGAGGTCGAGCTGTGGGCCGTCCAGAGTGCCTGCATGCTGCTGCCGCCGATGAACAGCGCGTCGGCCGACGTGCCGGCCGGCGACGACCAGCCGCCCCTGCCGGTGATCGTTACCGTCTCGGCCTGGCAGTTCAAGGATCCCGAGTTCAGCGCGCACGTGTTCGAGCTGATGGAACGCCACAAGGTGCAGCCGCGTCGCCTGGTGTTCGCGTTCGACTGCCAGGGCATCGAGGACTTCCGCGCGGCACCGCCGCTGCTGACGCGGCGGATGCTCGAACGCGGCGTGCGCTTCGCACTGCAGGGTGATGCCGAACCGCTGTTCGCGGCGCTCAACCAGGTCGCCGGACTGCCGATCGACCTGATCGTGCTCGAGCCCGACGAGGTCGCTCGCGCGCCGCAGGATGCGCAGGCCACCGAGCACCTGCGCCTGGTCCTGCTGGGTGCCAAGGGCCTGGGCCTGCCGGTGCTCGCCAAGGGCGTGTCCAGCCAGGAGGCACGCGACTGGCTGGTGGAGCAGGGCGCGCGGCTCGGCACCGGCAGCTACTTTGCCGAGCCGGTCGATGCGCAGGCGCTCGAGGCCTGGCTCGCGCAATGCGAGGCCGCGCCGGTCTGATTCCGGGTCCGGCCGCGCGATGCACGGACCAGTGTGCTTGGACGCGGCAACCTGCGATGCATCCAGGGCGCGCACGCCAAGGCCGTGACGGGTTCCACCCGACCGATGTTTCATTGCGCGGTGGTCGCCATGGCCGGGCGGAAGTCAGGCTAGGCTTCGAGGCATCGTTGCCATGAAGTACGAAGCGCGCCGGAGACCCCTCGTGGAACAGAACAGCGACACCATCCGTTTCTCCGATCTCGCGCGCGGCTTGCTCAAGACCCTGCCGGACGCGCTGACGGCGAAGCGCGGACTGATCAAGCTTGCGCTGCTGCGCCCCGAGACCATGGAATCCATCGGGCTGCATCTGGAGCGTCTGGCGCGCAAGCACCCGCGTCGCACGGCGCTGCTGTTCGAGGAGCGCCGATGGAGCTACGCCGAGTTCAACGGCTGGGCCAACCGGATCGCGCACGTGCTGCGCGCGCGCGGTGTGGTCTCGGGAGACTCGGTGGCGATCCTGATGGAGAACCGGCCGGAGGTGCTGGCCTGCGTGGCCGGCGTGGTCAAGCTTGGCGCCATCGCCGGCATGCTCAACCACAACCAGCGCGGCGAGGTGCTTGGGCACAGCCTCCGGCTCACCGGCGCGCGCGTGATGATCGTCGGCGACGAGTGCATGGACGCGCTGGAGTCCACACCCTACGCCGTGCAGAGCACCTCGGACACGGCCGGTGCGAAGCAGCGGGAAAAGGGCCACCACGGCGGCCAGGAAGAGGACAGGGAGACGCCGCCGCCGATCAAGTTCCTGTGGGACGGGGTCGGCGGCGCCCCGTTCGGCTACACCAACCTGCGCACGGAACTGGTCAACGCGCCCTCGCACAATCTCGACGAGACGCAGGGCATCGCGGCGCGCCGCGCCGCGTTCTACATCTTCACATCGGGCACCACCGGGCTGCCCAAGGCCAGCGTGATGAGTCATTACCGCTGGCTCAAGGGCATGGCCGGACTGGGCCAGATGTCGCTGCGCCTGAAGGGCGACGACGTGTTCTATTGCCCGCTGCCGCTCTACCACAACAATGCGCTCACGGTGTCCTGGGGCGCGGTGCTGGGAGCCGGGTGCACATTCGCGCTCGGACGCCGCTTCAGCGCCTCGAGGTTCTGGGACGAGATCCGCCACTACGGTGCCACCGGTTTCTGCTACATCGGCGAGATCTGTCGTTACCTGCTCAACCGCCCACCGGAACCCGGCGATCGCCGGCACAAGGTGCGCGTGATCTGCGGCAACGGTCTGCGTCCGGAGATCTGGGATGAATTCCAGTCCCGCTTCGGCATCGAACGCATCGCCGAGTTCTACGGCGCAAGCGAATCCAACGCCGCTTTCGTCAACGGCTTCGGCCTGCGCAAGACGGCCGGCTTCTGTCCCTTGCCCTTCGCCATCGTCGAGTTCGACGCCGACGCCGAAGCGCCGGTGCGCGGCGAGGACGGCTTCATGCGCAAGGTGGCGCGTGGTGGCGTCGGGCTGCTGATCACCGAGGTCAGCGAGCGCTCACCCTTCGACGGCTATACGGACGAGAAGGAGAGTGCCCGCAAGCTGTTTCGCGACGTCTTCGAGAAGGGCGACTGCTGGTTCAACAGCGGCGACTTGGTGCGCGACCAGGGCTTCCGCCACATCGCCTTCGTCGATCGCGTCGGCGATACCTTCCGCTGGAAGGGCGAGAACGTGGCGACCACCGAAGTGGAGGGCGCGCTCAACCGCCATCCCGCGGTCGAGCACGCCGTGGTGTACGGCGTCGAGGTTGCCCATCGTGACGGCCGCGCCGGCATGGCCTCGCTGACCTGGAAGGAGGGCGACTTCGACGGCCAGGCGCTGGCGGCGCTGGCCAGCGCCCACCTGCCGGGCTACGCGGTGCCGCTGTTCGTGCGCCTGCGCGCCGAGCAGGAGGTCACGGGGACATTCAAGTTCCGCAAGGTCGAGCTCAGGCAGGAAGGCTTCGACCCGACACGCGTGAGCGAGCCGCTGTACGTGCTGGTCGATCCTGCGCGCGGCTACGAGCCGATGACGCCGGAACGCTTCGCGCAGATCCAGAGGGGAGAGCTGCGCCTGTAGGGCGTCCGGCGCAGCGTCGCCAGGCAGGCCTGCCTGCCATGGCGGTGTCGTAACGACGTGCGGCGATCTGCTACAGCAGCGTGAGCAGCTCGGCGCCCGCGACTTCGCGCCGCCAGCCGCGCAGCAGGGCAACCTTCGCTTCGGCGCCCTGCGCGACGAGTGCTTCGAGGTCCGCACGCGGCGCGAGCAGCGAGGGCGGGATGACGAGGTCGGCGGCAATGGCCCGCGCGCGTTCGAGCACACGCTTGAGGCGCTGTTTCTCCGCCTCGTCGCCGCGCGGATCGACCATCAGCGGCGGTGCATCGCTGGCCGCGCCTTCGGCGATCTGCTCAAGCAGCGCGGCGCCGTGACGATCCAGCGATTTCGGCGGCAGCGCCTGCAGGTCGGTGAGCTGCTGCAGCGTCTGCGGCCGCCGCTCGGCCAGCAGGTAGATGGCCTCGTCGGCGAGGATCCAGCGCCGCGGACGGTCGCGCTGCTCGGCGAGCACCTCGCGCCAGGCGGCGAGCCGGGCCGCGACGTGCTGGGCCCTGGCATCCATGCGGACCAGGCCCTTGAGACGCTTCCACTCGGTTTCGGGAGAGGGGCAGTAACGCCTCGGTTCCGCCATGGCCACCCAGTCCTCGCGCCGCCAGGACAGGCGTCCGCGATCCTCGAGTTCCTGCAGCAGGCGCGGATAGAGATCGGCAAGGTGGCGCACGTCGTCCGCCGCGTAGGCGATCTCGGCGGCGCTCAGCGGGCGGCGCGCCCAGTTGGTGCGCGAGAGGCTCTTGTCGACCTTGACGCCGACCAGCTTCTCGATCAGGCCGGCATACCCGAGCTGATCGCCATAGCCGAGCAGGCCAGCAGCCACCTGGGTATCGAACAGTGCGGAGGGGCAGCCACCGGTCAGGCGCACGAAGATCTCGAGGTCCTGGCCGGCGGCGTGAAAGACGCGCGCCGAACCCGGCGCGTACAGGCAGTCGAGCAGGCCCTTCAGGTCCAAGCCGGCCAGCGGGTCCACGCAGACCGCGTCCTGCCCGTCGCCGATCTGCACCATGCAGAGCTGGGGGTAGTAGGTCTGCTCGCGGATGAACTCGGTGTCGAGGGCGAGGAAGGGCGCGGTCTGCCAGCGCTGCACGAAGGCGTCCAGCGCGGACTGGGTATCGATGAAAATAGCGGGCACGTGAACCGGTTGCGATCGACTGAGGCCCCCTACAATACGCGCTCATCGCCGCCGTGACCCGCTCCGCGCATGCTTCAGTCCGTCCTGATCGTCACCCTGAACCTGCTGCTGTTTCGCGCCGGTCCCCAGGATTTTCCGTACGAGCCCCGCCTGACCGGATGGCTGGTGCCCCTTGCGGTGCTGGCCAACTATTTCGCGTTGAGCCTGGCGCTGCCGCCGATCCTGGCGGGCGCGATCGGCCTGTCCGTGGTGATGGCGCTGTCCTTCGCCACGCGGCTCTACCTGCGCCTGCGCAAGCGTGAGGCGCGTTTCATGCAGACCTTCCATGCGCTGCTCGCAGTGAGCACGGTGATGACCCTGGCCCTGATGCTGCCGTTCTCGGAAATCGCGCCGGAGCTCGAGAAGTTCGTGGCGACGAACCCCGGTACGACCGAGCCGATGCCGGAACTGCAGGTTCCCGCCTGGGCGGCGTTCAGCATGAACCTGCTCAATGTCTGGAACTTCGCGGTCAATGCACACATCTTCCGCCAGGCCGGCGATTCCGGGCTGGCCGCCGGCCTGCTGGTGGCCATGCTGGTGGCGTTCGGCGTGCTGATGTTCGTGCTGTTCTTCGCCAGCTTCATCGCCGCGGTGCTCGGCGTCGGCGGCGCGACGGGCTGACGTGAGGAATCCGCCAGCCCGCCGCGCACGCGCCGGCGATCGACGCCCGGACGCCTCCTGAGCGCACGCCATGCATCTGCACATCCTGGGTATCTGCGGCACGTTCATGGCCGGCATCGCGGCGCTCGCGCGCGAGGCAGGCCACAAGGTCACCGGCTCGGATGCCAATGCATGGCCGCCGATGTCGACCCAGCTCGAGGCGCTCGGCATCACGCTGATGCGCGGCTACGACCCCGCGCATCTGGACCCGACACCGGACGTGGTGGTGGTCGGCAACGTGGTCACGCGCGGTGCGAAGTTCCCCGCGATGGAAGCCGTGCTGAATCGCGGCCTGCCCTACGTGTCCGGTCCACAGTGGCTGGCCGAGAACGTGCTGCCCGGCCGCCACGTCATCGCGGTGGCCGGAACTCACGGCAAGACCACCACGACCTCGCTGCTGGCCTGGCTGCTCGACCAGGCGGGACTCGAGCCCGGCTTTCTGGTCGGCGGCGTGCCGCTGGATTTCGGCGTATCCGCGCGGCTCGGTCGCGGCAAGGCCTTCGTCATCGAGGCCGACGAGTACGACACCGCGTTCTTCGACAAGCGCAGCAAGTTCGTCCATTACCGGCCGCGCACCTGCATCCTCAACAACCTCGAGTTCGATCACGCCGACATCTTCCCGGACCTGGCCGCGATCGAGCGCCAGTTCCACCACCTGATCCGCACGGTGCCCGGCAGTGGCCGCCTGATCGTCAACGGCGCCGACGCCAATCTCGCGCGCGTGCTCGCCATGGGCGCCTGGACCCCGGTCGAACGTTTCGACGACGCGCAGGGCTGGTCGGCGCGTGATGCGCAGGGCGGCTTCGAGCTGCTCGTCGGCGGCATCTCGAAGGGATGCGTCCGCACGCCGCTGCCGGGGCGGCACAACCGCTCGAACACGCTTGCCGCGTTCGCCGCGGCCGCGCAACTGGGCGTGCCGGTCGAGAAGTCGATCGAAGCCCTGTCGACATTCCGCAGCGTGCGCCGCCGGCTCGAGAAGCTGGGCGAGGTGCGCGGCGTGAGCGTGTACGACGACTTTGCGCACCATCCCACCGCGGTCGAGGTCACGATCGACGCGCTGCGTCGCGAGCCGGTCGGCGGCCGCATCCTGGCGGTGCTCGAGCCGCGATCGAACACCATGCGCCTGGGCTCGCACGCACAGGACCTGGCGCAGGCGCTGGCCGGCGCGGACCTGAGCTTCGTCTTCGTGCGCAGCGACCTGGACTGGAACGTCCACGAGGCCTTGTCCGGCCTGGGCCCGCGGCTGAGGGTGGCGGACGATCTCGACGTCCTGGCGCAGCGCATCGCCGCCGAGGCGGGGCCCGGCGATCGCGTGCTGGTGATGAGCAACGGCGATTTCGGCGGCCTTCACGGCCGCATCCTGAGCGCCCTGGCGGCGGCCTGATCGCAGGGCCCGAGCCGGGATCCCTGCTTCATGCGGCGCCATGCTCGACGCGTGCGCGCCATGCAGGGGCGGCTGGCGGCGCGCTGCGTCGCCGGTGATACCCTGAACGCGTCCCGTCACCGTTTTTCCCAGATGAATCAGATCCAGACCGGTGCGCCCGCCGCACCGTTGCCGACCCCCGCCGAGCTGCAGGACCTGGCTGCCCGCGTGCTCGACTTCGCGCGTGGCCAGGGCGCGACGCAGTCCGAGGCCAGCCTGTCGTACTCGCGGGGCTATTCGGTGAGCGTGCGCGGCGGCGAGGTCGAAAGCCTCGAGTTCCAGCGCGACCGCAGCCTCGGCGTGACGGTCTACTTCGGCAAGCGCCGCGGCAACGCCTCGACCGGCGATCTGAGCGATGCGGGCCTGCGCGCCTGCGTGGACGCCGCCGTCACCATCGCGCGCGTCACCGAGGAGGATCCGTGTTCGGGCCTGGCCGAGGCCTCGCGCATGGCGCACGACCAGCCCGACCTGTCGCTCGATCATCCCTGGGACCTGAGCCCGGAGCAGGCCATCGAACGCGCCCGCGCCTGCGAGGCGGCGGCGCTGGCGGTGGACAAGCGCATCGCACAGAGCGAGGGCGCCGGGCTGTCGACCTCGCGCGGGATCTCGGTCTACGCCAACTCCCACGGATTCTTCGGCGGTCGCAGCGGCACCCAGCACAGCCTGAGCTGCGCAGTGGTGGCCAGTGACGGCCAGAACATGCAGCGCGACTACTGGTGGGACGGCGGCCGCAATCCCGCGCGGCTGGACTCACCCGAGCAGATCGGCCGGCGCGCCGGCCAGCGCACGATCGCCCGCCTGGGTGCCAAGCCGCTGTCCACGCGCACCGCGCCGGTGCTGTTCGTGCCCGAAATGGCGCGCGGCCTGTTCGGCCATTTCGTCGCCGCCATTTCCGGCGGCGCGCTGTACCGCAAGGCCAGTTTCCTGCTCGACAAGCTCGATCAGCCGGTGTTCTCGCCGATCGTGCAGCTCGAGCAGCAGCCGTTCCTGATGCAGGCGGCGGCGAGCTCGGCCTTCGACCAGGAGGGGGTTGCCACCGCGGAGCGCCGGCTGGTCGAGGACGGCAGCCTGCGCGGCTGGCTGCTCGGCAGCTATTCGGCGCGCAAGCTCGGCCTGGAGACCACCGGCAATGCAGGTGGCGTGTTCAACCTCGTGGTGCGCCCGGGCGAACTCGACCAGGCGGCGCTGCTCGGCGCGATGGGCGAGGGTCTGCTGGTCACCGAGCTGATGGGCCAGGGTGCGAACGGGGTCACCGGGGACTACTCGCGCGGCGCGGCCGGATTCTGGGTGGAGCAGGGTCGCATCGTGGCGCCGGTGGAAGGCGTGACCATCGCCGGCAACCTGCTCGAGATGTACCGGGACATTCAGGCTCTGGGCAGCGACGTGGATGCACGATCGGGCATCCGCTGCGGTTCGGTGCTGATCGGGCGCATGACCATCGCGGGCGAGGGCTGAACCGGCCCTGGCCCACGGTCCACTCCCGTCGGCATCGTGCCGGGCCTTTTCGGAACGCCCTGGACATGAAGAACCCGCTCACCTGGCTCACCCCCCTGCTGTTCTGTGCAAGCGTCGCCTCTGCGGCCGACGTGGTCCCGCGGCCTGGCCTGTGGTCGCTCCAGGTCGAGATGGGGCAGGGCGATATTCCGCAGCTCGATCCGGAACTGCTCCGGGAGTTCGGCTTCGGCGACCTGCAGCTGCCCTCGGCGCCACCGCCCAGGCGCTACGAGATCTGCCTGACGCCCGAGCAGGTCGAGCGCGAGACCTTCCCGGACCTGCACGACGACGCCACCGGCTGCACGGCCACGAACCTGCGCCGCAACGGTGATCGCATCGACGGTGAGCTGAGCTGCGATGGCTGGATGCAGGGCAGCGGACGCGTGCGCATTTCGCTGCTGGATGCGCAGCGCTATACCGGGCAAGCCTCGTTCCAGGGCAGCTCCCAGGAAGGCCTGCCGCTGAGCATGACCGGCAGCCTGGACGGCCGCTGGCTGTCTCCCGACTGCGGGACCGTGGCGCCCCTGTAAGGCGCGCCGGGTCCCGCGCGGGCGCCGCTCAGCCGGCCTGCTGCGCCTGCTTCCAGGCCATCTCGGCCAGGGGTTCGACGAACGCGGCCATCTGCCGTGCATGCGCGCTGGCCGCCGTGCCCCGCACCACGCGGCCGCGGATGCCGTGGATGATCGCGGCGAGGCGGAACATGTTGAAGGCGATGTAGAACCCCAGGTTGTCGATGCCCTTGCGCCCGGTACGCGCGCAATACATCGCCACGTACTCGGATTCCTCCGGGATCCGCAACTCGCGCAGGTCCGCGCCGACCAGGCCGGCGGTGATCCCGGGCGGCATGCGATACATCATCAGGTGGTATGCGAAGTCCGCGAGCGGGTGACCCAGGGTCGACAGCTCCCAGTCCAGCACGGCGAGCACGCGCGGCTCGGTGGGGTGGAAGATCATGTTGTCGCAGCGATAGTCGCCGTGGACGATCGCCGATTCGTCACCCGGCGGAATGTGCGCCGGGAGCCATTCCACCAGGCGGTCCATGTCGGCGATGCGGCCGGCTGCCTCGTCGGCGAGATACTGCCTGGACCAGCGCGCGATCTGGCGCTCGAAGTAATTGCCGGTCTTCCCGTAGTCGGCCAGGCCGATCTTGACGGGATCCAGGTTGTGCAGTTGCGCAAGCGTGGCATTCATCGCGTCGAAGTAGTCGCGCCGCCGCTCGGCCGGCACGTCCGGGAAGCGCGTATCCCAGATCACGCGACCGTCCACGCAGTCCATCACGTAGAACGAGGTGCCGATCACCGCGTCATCCATGCACAGGCCGAAGGCGCGCGCCACCGGGAAACCGGCGCCGTACAACGCGCTGATGACGCGGTACTCGCGGTCCACCGCGTGCGCCGAGGCCAGCAGCGCGCCCGGTGGCTTGCGCCGCATCACGTAGTTCCGGCCCGGCGTGATCAGCTTGTAGGTGGGGTTGGACTGGCCGCCCTTGAACTGCTGCACCGTCAACGGACCCGCGAAGCCCTCCACGTGTTCCTGCATCCAGCCGAGCAGCCGTGCCTCGTCGAAGCGGTGCTGCTCGCGCACCTCGGCGGTGCCGGAAAATTCGGTCTGCTTGTCCACTCACGTCTCCTGGTCCCGGGATATGCGTCGCAGGGTCGCGCAAGGCGCAGTCTGCGTACCCTTCCATGCGCAATGGTGCGCAGGTGCCGGGTGCTTTGCATACCCTGCCGGCAGGCGCCCTGCACGGGAGGCCCCCGACCGGCCCCTGCGTTCGACCTGCCGCGCGAGGGCGGTGCGCCCATCCTGGGGTGCCTGCTCCTGGACCGCGGCTCCTGCGCTGCGCCCTGACCCGGCTGCCTTCGCTCGCTGCGCCTGGGCCGCAAACCCTAGAGCAGGATCAGGGTGCCCAGGCCCAGGAACAGGAAGAAGCCCATCACGTCGGTGATGGTGGTGACGATCACGCTGCCGGCGAGGGCGGGATCCAGTCCCATGCGGCGTACCAGCAGCGGCACCAGCAGGCCTGCGGTCGCCGCGAACAGCAGGTTGAGCAGCAGCGCCAGACCGATCACCAGGCCCAGCATGTGCGACCCGAACCACCAGCTGGTGATCGCCGCCACCACCAGGCCCCACAGCAGGCCGTTGATCAGCGACACCAGCAGCTCCTTGCGCAGCAGTGCGGCCGTGTTGCCGGCACCGACCTGGCCGAGCGCGATGCCGCGCACCATCAAGGCCACGATCTGGTTGGCCGCGATACCGCCCATGCTGGCCACGATGGGCATCAGCACCGCCAGCGCGACGACCTGCTCGATGCTGGCCTCGAACAGGCCGACCACCCGCGCGGCGAGGAAGGCGCTGCACAGGTTGACGCCCAACCACAGTGCACGGCGGCGCGCGGCCCGGCGAACGGGGGCGAACAGGTCCTCGTCCTCGTCCACGCCTGCCATCGACAGCAGGTTGTGCTCGGCGTCGGCACGGATCACGTCCACCACGTCGTCCACCGTGATGCGGCCGACCAGCTTGCGGTCGCTGTTCACCACCGCGGCGGACACCAGGTCGGAGCTTTCGAATTCCTGCGCCACGTCGCGATCCGACATGTCGACCGCCAGGGCCTCGCTGTCGCGGTCCATCACCTCGGTCACGATGGCGCCGGGATCCTGGGTCAGGATGCGGTCGAGCGGCAGGCGACCGAGGTAGACGCCGTAGCGGTCGACCACGAACAGGGCGTCGGTGTGCGCCGGCAGCTCGCCACGCATGCGCAGGTAGCGCATCACCACTTCCAGCGACACGTTCGCGCGCACCGTCACCGTGTCGGTGTTCATCAGGCCGCCGGCGGTGTCGGGCTCGTGCACCAGCACGGCTTCCAGGCGCGCGCGGTCGGCATCGGACAGCGCGCGCATGACCTGGCGCGTCACCGTCTCGGGAAGCGAATCGACGAAGTCCGCCAGGTCGTCGATGTCCAGTTCCTCGGCGGCCGCCACCAGTTCCGCCGTGTCCATCTGGCGGATCAGGCCGTCGCGCACATCCTCCGGCAGGTGCAGCAGGACCTGGCCATCGTCAGCCGGATCGACCATCTCCCAGACGAGGTTGCGCTCCCGTTCGGGCAGCGACCCCAGCAGGTTGGCGACCTCGGCGGGATTGAGGGAGGCGAGTTGCCGCTTGACCGGAGCCCAGCGGCCGCTGTCGAGCGCCGCACGCAGGCGGCGAACGCGCGATTCTGCTTCGGAATTGGCCATGACGAAGCGGACAGCGAAAAAGGGTCGCGACCGTACCGGCTGCGCCGCGATACGTCCAGCATGCGCGCGATGTGGACAAAAGGCTCGGCGGCGCCGTGATCCTTCAGTCAAAACCCGGCCAGGACGGCATCGGGGCCCCCGGCGGCAGCGGCCTGCGGCCGGGCCGCGCGAGGTGGCTTCAGGCGCCGCGGAAGTCGCGTACACCCACCGGCTTGCCGCTGTCGTCGCTGGTTTCCAGCCGCACCGTGAAGCCCCACAGCCGCGCCAGATGCTTGAGCACCTCCTCGGCCTCGGCCGCGAGCGGACGATTGCGATGCCGCCGGTGCTGCACCGTCAGCGAGCGGTCACCCCGGCGGTCGAAGCGCGTCACCTGGATGTCCGGCACCAGCCAGTCGCGGTTGTACTGGCCGGCGAACAGGCGACGCAGGCGCCGGTACCCGTGTTCATTGTGGATGCTGTCCACCATCAGATGATCGTCGCCCTCGTGGTCGGCGATGGCGAACAGGTGGAATTCGCGCATCAGGCGCGGCGACAGGAACTGCGCGATGAAGGATTCGTCCTTGTAGTTGCGCATGGCGAAGTCGAGCACCTTGCGCCATTCGCCGCCGGCGATCTCCGGGAACCATTCACGATCCTCCGGCGTCGGGCTCTCGCAGATGCGACGGATGTCGCTCATCATCGCGAAGCCCAGGGCGTAGGGATTGACGCCGCCGTAGCCGCGCTGGTCGTAGCCGCGCTGGGTGATGACGTTGGTATGCGAGGCCAGGCACTCGAGCATGAAGCCGGAATCGACCCGTCCCTTGTCGAACAGGCGGTTGAGCAGGGTGTAGTGCCAGAACGTGGCCCAGCCCTCGTTCATCACCTTGGTCTGGCCCTGCGGATAGAAGTACTGCGCCATCTTGCGCGTGATGCGCACCAGCTCCCGCTGCCAGGGCTCCAGCTTGGGCGCGTGCTTCTCCACGAAATACAGGAGGTTCTCCTGCGGCTCGACCGGAAACTGCGCCTCGCTCGGGCGGCGTTCGCCCTTGCGCTTCTGCGGCACGGTTCGCCAGATGTCGTCGAAGCGCTTCCAGTTGTATTCCTCGCGTTCGCGCAGCCGGGTGAATTCCTCCTCCACCGAGAGCTGCGGCGGCTGGCGGTAGCGATCGATGCCATGACTCATCAGCGCGTGGCAGGAGTCGAGCGTCTCCTCCACCGCCTGCGCGCCGTGGCGTTCCTCGCACTCGAGCACGTAGCGGCGCGCGAACACCAGGTAGTCGATGATCGAATCGGCGCTGGTCCACTGCCTGAACAGGTAGTTGTTCTTGAAGAAGCTGTTGTGTCCGTAGCAGGCGTGGGCAATCACCAGCGCCTGCATCGCCATCGTGTTCTCCTCCATCAGATAGGAGATGCAGGGGTTGGAGTTGATGACGATCTCGTAGGCCAGGCCGCGCGCGCCCTTGCGGTACATCTCCTCGTTGCGGATGAATTCCTTGCCGTAGCTCCAGTGCGGGTAGCCGATGGGCAGGCCCAGGCTCGCGTAGGCGTCGAGCATCTGCTCGCTGGCGATGATCTCGATCTGGTTGGGATAGGTGTCGAGCTTGAACTCGTTGTGCGCGATGTCGCGGATCGCGTGGTCGTAGCGTTCGATCAGGTCGAACGTCCATTCCGCCCCGGTCGAAAGGTAGCCCGAGCTGCCGTCGGCGCTCACGGCAGGCGGTTTCCATGGTGAAGACGATGGACCGCGGCCACGACGCGCACCACCGGTGCCGCCATAGCCCAGCGGTGAACGCAGGCCCGCAGCGGCCGACTCATAGCGCGGCCTCCTTGCGGAACAGCTCGCGCAGCACCGGGTAGACCTCGGCGCGCGAGCTCACGCTCTTCATCGCGAAGCGCGGCGACTCGATGCGCGCGTAGGCATAGGACAGCGGGCTGGTATGGTCGGCATCGTCCGGTACCTCGATGTAGGCGTAGTAGCGGCACAGGGGCAGGATCTGCTCGCAGAGCAGGGTGCGGCTCTTCTCCGGGTCGGCGCCGAAGGCGTCGCCATCCGAGACCTGCGCACCGTAGATGTTGTAGTTCCCCGGCGGATAGCGCTCGGTGACGATCTCGTGCATCAACTTGAGCGCCGACTGCACCACGGTGCCGCCGCTTTGCGGGTCGTGAAAGAAACGCTGTTCGTCGACCTCCTCGGCGTTGTCCGTGTGGCGGATGAAGACGATCTCGACGTGCTCGTACTTGCGCGACAGGAACAGGTACAGCAGCGTGAAGAAGCGCTTGGCGAGATCCTTCTTCTCCTCGGTCATCGAGGCGGACACGTCCATCAGGCAGAACATCACGGCGCGCGAGATGGGCAGCGGCACCTTCACCCGGTGACGGAACTTGAGATCGATGTCGTCGAGAAAGGGAATGCGCGCGATGCGCGCCTTGAGTGCGGCGATCTGCGTCTCGATCAGCGCCCTCGCGACCAGGTCGTCCTCTGCAGCCTCGGCGGCCTCGAGTTCGGCGATCTGCCGGTGCAGCGGCGCGGTCAGCGCGATGCGCCGCGCCATGGCGTTGCGCAGCGATCGCGGCACCGACAGGTTGGCCGGAACTCCGCTCGGCGTGTAGCCGGCGCGCTGCAGCTTGAAATCCCTGATCTCGGCGACGAAGTTGCGTTCGAGGTGGGGCAGTTCGAGATCGTCGAAGAACAGGTTCATGAACTCCTCGCGCGACAGCGAGAAGGTGAAGTCGTCCTGGGTGCTTTCGCCGTCGCCCTCGCCGGATCCGCCACCGCCACCGCCCTGGCCCTGGGGGCGCGGGATGCGGTCACCCGCGTTGAACGAGTGATTGCCCGGGTGGACGTACTCGTGGTCGCCGCCCGGGCCGTGACGGAAGCTCGGTTCCTTGATGTCACGCGCCGGAATGCTGACATCGCCGCCCTTTTCCATGTCGGTGATGCCGCGCCGCGCCACGATGTCGCTGACCGCCCGCTTGATCTGCTCCTTGTAGCGGCGGATGAAGCGCGCACGGTTGACCGCGCTCTTGTTGCGGTCGTTGAGGCGGCGGTCGATGACGATGGACATGGGCGCTACGCGGTCCGGGAGGCTGGAAGCGGCAGTCGACGGTGCCGGGGCATCGCAAGGCCGGGGCGGAGGCCCGCTTTAGGCTGCAACGATCCCCGGTTCTCCATTCGCGGCCCCCGGCCTTTCACGCCGACTTGCGCACCCGCAGATACCACTCGCTGAGCAGGCGAACCTGCTTTTCCGTGTAGCCCTTCGCCACCATGCGGCCGACAAAGTTCTCGTGCTTCTTCTTGTCCTCGTTGGAGGCCTTGGCGTTGAACGAAATCACCGGCAGGAGTTCCTCGGTGCTCGAGAACATCTTCTTCTCGATCACCTCGCGCAGCTTCTCGTAGCTGGTCCAGCGTGGATTCTTGCCGCCGTGCTGGGCGCGTGCACGCAGCACGAAGTTGACGATCTCGTTGCGGAAGTCCTTGGGGTTGGCGATGCCGGCGGGCTTCTCGATCTTCTCGAGCTCGCTGTTGAGTGCGCCGCGGTCGAACTGCTCACCGGTCTCCGGATCCCGGTAATCCTCGTTCTGGATCCAGTAGTCGGCGAAGGTGACATAGCGGTCGAAGATGTTCTGGCCGTACTCGGAGTAGCTCTCGAGGTAGGCGGTCTGGATCTCCTTGCCGATGAACTCCGCGTAGCGCGGGGCGAGCCAGCCCTTGATGAACTCCAGATAGCGACGCTGATTCTCCTGCGGCAGCTGCTCGCGCAGGATGCGCTGCTCGAGCACGTACATCAGGTGCACGGGGTTGGCGGCGACCTCGGTCTGGTCGTAGTTGAACACCGAGGACAGCACCTTGTACGCGAAGCGCGTCGAGGTGCCGGTCATGCCCTCGTCCACGCCGGCATAGTCGCGGTATTCCTGGAAGGACTTCGCGGCCGGATCGGTGTCCTTCAGGTTCTCGCCGTCATAGATGCGCATCTTGGAGTAGATGCTGCTGTTCTCCGGCTCCTTGAGGCGGGTGAGCACCGAGAACTGCCCCATCATCTCCAGCGTGCCGGGCGCGCAGGGCGCCTGGGCCAGCGAGGAGTTGCGCAGCAGCTTCTGGTAGATCTTGACCTCCTCCGACACCTGCAGGCAGTACGGCACCTTGACGATGTAGACGCGGTCGAGGAACGCCTCGTTGTGCTTGTTGTTGCGGAAGCTCTGCCACTCGCTCTCGTTGGAGTGCGCGAGGATCACGCCGTTGAAGGGGATCGCGCTGAAACCTTCGGTGCCCTTGAAGTTGCCCTCCTGGGTGGCGGTCAGCAGCGGGTGCAGCATCTTGATCGGCGCCTTGAACATCTCGACGAATTCGAGCAGGCCCTGGTTGGCCAGGCACAGCCCGCCCGAATAGCTGTAGGCGTCGGGATCGTCCTGCGAATAGGTCTCCAGCTTGCGGATGTCGACCTTGCCGACCAGCGAGGAGATGTCCTGGTTGTTCTCGTCGCCCGGCTCGGTCTTGGTGATGGCGGTCTGCTTGAGCACCGAGGGCTGCACGCGCACCACCTTGAAGCGGGTCAGGTCGCCTTCGTACTCGGCCAGGCGCTTGACGGCCCACGGTGAGGCGATTCCCGACAGGTAGCGGCGGGGAATGCCGTATTCCTTCTCCAGGATCGGCCCGTCGCGATCCGGATTGAACAGGCCCAGCGGCGTCTCGTTGATCGGCGAGCCTTCGAGCGCGTAGATCGGATAGGCCTCCATCAGGCTCTTGAGGCTTTCCGCGATGGACGACTTGCCGCCGCCGACCGGGCCGAGGAGATAGAGCACCTGCTTGCGCTCTTCCAGACCCTGCGCCGCGTGCTTGAAGAACGCGACCACCTGGCCGATCACGTCCTCGAGCCCGAAGAATTCCCGGAACGCGGGGTACCGTCGGATGACGCGGTTGGAGAAGATGCGCGACAGACGCGGATCGTTGCGCGTGTCGATGACCTCGGGTTCGCCGATCGCCGCGAGCATGCGCTCGGCGGGCGACGCATAAGCCATTGGGTCGCTCTTGCACAGGGAGAGATAATCCAGGAGCGACATCTCCTCGTTGCGTCCCTTCAGATACTGCTCCCGGTACGAGTCGAAGATGTTCATCGTTCGCGCCTCCTGGGGCTCGCGATCAATTTCGTTG
>CAMLNE010000025.1 GCA_946481265.1 uncultured Panacagrimonas sp.
ACGTCCTCGACGCACGGCCATCGCTCGATCCCCCTGTGAGAAATGCGCGCTAGCCTTTCAACTTCTACGGTGAAGCTGCGCAACTTCGTTGGCAGTTGGTGCTCAACAAGCCGGCGGTTCGTAATCGACCCGCGTCCGAAATCGGGCGCGGCAATATCGAGACGTGGGAGACCGCAGCGCCCGGCCTCGCTTTCAGAGGCGATGAAGCTGCCTGGCGACGAAGGCCAGCCGCCCCGGTCCCGTCAGCGCTGCCGCCGGACAAGGGCACCGACACCTTCCATGCGGTGATGCGCGGATCCCTGCAAATCGTTCAGGAGAGCGTTTCGAGCGGGACGATCCCAGGCGCCGGGAAGGCGTCATCGAGGACCTTGATCTCCGCCTCGCTCAAGACCAGGTCCAGAGCCGCCGCATTCTGACGCACGTGCTCCAGTGAACTCGCCTTGGGAATCGCAACGATGTTGCGATCGCGCACCGACCAGGCGAGCGCCACCTGCGCGGGCGTGCAGTTCCGCTCCCGCGCCACCTGCACTATCGCGGGATGCTCCAGCAGGCGCCCCTTCTCGATCGGTGAGTAGGCCATCACCGAAATTCCCGCGGCGGCGCAATACGGCAGCAGATCCGCTTCCGGACCCCGACGGGTCAGGTTGTAGAGGACCTGGTTTGACGCCGGAACCGAGCCCTTGGGCAAGTCATCGATGTCGCTGACATTGAAGTTGCTCACTCCCCACGCGCGAATCTTGCCGGCCGCGACAAGCTGTTCGAAGCCGGCAACGGTCTCTTCCAGGGGCACCTCCCGGCGCCAGTGCAGCAGGTAGAGATCGATGCGGTCGATGCCCAGGCGTTTCAGGCTGGCTTCACATGACCGCAGCGTGCCCGCCGTCGTCGCGTTGGTGGGGAGAACCTTGCTGACGATGAACACCTCGTCGCGGCGCCCTCGCACTGCCTCGGCGACGACCTCTTCTGCCCTGCCGTCGCCATACAGCTCCGCGGTGTCGATCAGCGTCATGCCCAGATCGATGCCGGTACGCAACGCGAGGATCTCGTGGGTGGGATCGTCGCCCATGCACCAGGTCCCTTGCCCGATGAGAGGCACCTCCACTCCCGCGAGCTGATGTCGTCGTTCACCCATATCGACAGCCTCCTCTCACGGTCGCCGCCGATGGCGAGACCGGATCCGCGTGCCCGTCATGCCGAGGGTGCGCGCCCCTTGGTGTCGACCCATACGGATATCTTCCGAAGCCGTTCGATCGTGCGCCACCTGTTGCGCTGACCGGCGTGCAGACGCACCACATCGCCCGGTCCGATCTGGATCGTTTCCTTGGTGTCCTCGAACGTGACCTCGGCCCGCCCCTCCAGAACGATGAAGATCTCCTCATTGGTCTGTCCGCCGATGAGCCCGGGATCGGCCTGCCACACCCCGACGTCGACACCCTTGAGATTCGCGATGTGATGCGTCGCGGTGGGAACGATGCTCTCATCCTCGAGCGACTTGTATCCCTCGGGCTTGAGCTCAACCTTGAATACGTTGCCGAGATGCTGGGTCATGGTGGTGTCCTCTCCTTCGTCATGTCCGAGTGATCGTCATTACTGATCGATTGGGAGCGGCCCCATTCGGGGCACACTCAACCGTCTGCGACGAGCGCTTGCTCTATGGTTTTCGCGGTCGGCATGCCGCCACGCGCGCCGTCTGAACCGACCGCGATGGACGCCGCGACGACGCCGCGTCTGGCCGCCAGCAAGATGGGGTGTCCGCTGGCCAAGGCTGCCGCGAACACGCCGTTGAACGTGTCGCCGGCACCCGTGGTGTCGCGGACCTCGACCTTCGGGGCCGGCAAGGCCGTTTGATCTCGATCGGCCCCGACAACCAGAACGCCCGCGCCGCCCAGCGTGACAACCACTGGCGCCTTGGTACGAGTCGCGATCGACAAGGCCATCTGCGCCGGAGACGTGCCCGGCTGTTGTCTCTCGCCGAGCCGTTCGACCAGGTCCGACAGTTCGGACTCGTTGGGCGTGAGTATCGGGGCAAACGGCAACAATTCTTCCAGTCCCCGGCACACCGGGGCGGGGTTCAGCACACACCGAATATCGTGCGCAGCAGCCGATCTGACCGCAGCGCCGGCTGATTCGGAGGGGATCTCCGTGCTGATGAGCACGCAATCCGCCCAACCGGCGGCACGGGCCAGCGCTGCTTCCACGGCCTGAGGCGTCACTCTCGCATTCGCTCCAAGGGCGACGGCGATCTGGTTCTCGCCGTCTGGAGCCACGACGATCAAGGCCGTTCCCGTCGCCACGCCATCGAGCACGGCGACGTCCTGCACGTCGATCCCTTCCGCGCGAAGATCGGCGATCGCAGCAATACCCGCATCATCGGCGCCAACGGCACCGCAGTAGCGGACTTCGGCGCCCGCCCTCGCGGCAGCCACTGCAGCGTTCGCCCCCTTGCCTCCGCCGTGACGTTCGATCGTGGGCCCGACCACGGTTTCGCCGGGGCCGGGCAATCGATCGGCCGCGACGACGAGATCCACATTGACCGCACCGATCACCAGCACGCGCCCACTCATCGCTTTCTTCCCGGCGGAACGACGGACGATCGCACCTGGACACTGGCCTGTAGAACGTCCGTGCCCGGGGACGCGCCACCCTTGAGGAGGTCGAACAAGAGCGACGCGGCCCGGAAACCCATCTCGCGCGCGGGCTGGCGGACACTCGTCAGCTGAGGGGTCAGCAGCGCCGAGAACGGCAGGTCGTCGAAGCCGACGATGCTCACATCCTCGGGCACTCGAAGCCCGGCTTCCCGGCAGTACTCCATCGCACCGAGCGCCATGAGATCGTTGGCGCAGATCAGCGCTGTCGGTCGGGGCTCGGCGTTCAGCGCCAGCGCAGCGAGCTGCTGCCCGGATGCCTGCCTGTAGTCGCCCGAGTACACCGGAACTTCGTCGGGTTGAAGCCCGGCCGCCGCGAACGCCTCCCGGTATCCCGCGAGCCGTTGCTGAGCCGTCCACAACGCCGGCGGCCCGCCGATCACCGCGACCTGCCGGTGACCCTGCTGAAGGACATGCCCGGCGACCTCGCGCGCGCCTTTGCGGGAGTCGCATACCACCGCCGGAAGGTTCAGCCCCACGATCTGCTCGTCGATGAGCACCACCGGGCCGGTCCGCGCGAGGTCGTAGATCGATGCCGGCACCGATCCCGTACCCGACAGGTACAACAGGCCGTCGATCTGCTGGCTCTTCAACAACTCGAGCTGCTTCTCCTCCGGCTTCTCCGTCACTTCCGGCACCACGAGCACCACCAGCATGTCCCGCTCGGATGCCGCCTGATGTATGCCCTCGGCGACCATCGCGAAAAAGGGGTTCGTCAACTCCGGCACGACCGCGCCAATCGTCGACGCGCTCCGCATCTTCAGGCTTCGCGCGGTCTTGTTTGGTGAGTACTCCAGGATGCGGATCGCATCCATGATCCGATCCTTGCGGTACTGTCCCACCGGTCCGGAGTCGTTCAGGACATAGCTCACCGTGCTCACCGAAACACCGGCGTGCCTGGCCACGTCCTTCATGGTCGGGCGTCTGCGCAGGACGTGCGTCCCGTTCTTATCGCCCTGGATCCTGTCTTGCACGGAATGCCCTACGCCCCAGCAGTCCAGTGCAGGATCGCATTCCAGAGCTTTGGATAGTGCGGCCAGTTCATGAATTCCGGCGGCGCCCAGTGCGGGGCCAGGTCGGAAGCGAAGGCGGCCGCCCGCCCCTTCCCGTGCTCGCCGACGACAAGCACGGGGTCGACCCCGCTGCGCGCCACGACAACCGCATCCGGTTTGGCGATCAGCCGGTTGTAACCGAGCAGCTGCGGCCACTTGCCGGGCGTGCCGCCCAGGGCAGGATGGTCCGGAACGCAGACCTCGACCGTCGCGCCTTCTGACCGCTCGATCCGGTCGTCATGCGGCAACATCGTCACCGGCAAGACCTCCGCCAGCGGACTCATGCCGTAGCGAGCCTTGCCGTCGATCCCGGTGAAGGAGAGATAGCCGCCGACCATCAGCAGCCCTCCGCCCTGGCGAACATAGTCCGCCACCAGCCCAAGGCGATTGGGGGAGGTGCGCGATCGCAGGAACGTCTCATCGGGGAGCAGGAACGAGTTCGATCCGATGTCGGAGATCACCATCACATCGAACACGGCCAGTTGCTCGCGGGAGGTCGGGAAGCGCAGCGATATTTCGTGACCCCTGATGTAGGTCACCTCGTGGCCTGCCTGCGCCAGCGCATCGAGGAAAACGCCTGCACCTTCTTCGTATTCGGTCGAATGAAACTGATCGAATCCTTTCATGTGAATGGTGTGCTTGACCCAGGACTCGCCGACGAAAAGTACCTTGAGCGATTTCATCGGACGTAATCCCCTCGCACTGTGTTCACGGCGCGGAATGCGGATCTGTACATGGAATCTTCCTTTCGGTTGGGTTCACTGCGCCAGGCGTCGACCGGGCGCAGCGGGTGACAAGGGTTTCGGCCAGGCCGGCCTGAAGTCACCCAGACTGCGTTTTCGTGGCGATGGCAGGTAAACGGGTTAAGTCAGACTTTGGAGTCAGCAAAAGCCGGCAACACTTCGCGGGCCATCATCTTCATGTTGCCGATCACGTCATCGATCGGCTGACCCGCCGCCACAAGGCACACAACGTGGTCTACGCCCATCGCTTCATACCCCTTGAACCGTTCGATCATGCGATCCGGAGTGGTCAGCACGGGGTCGTCGTACTTGTCGAAGATTCCTTCCGACGACGGCGATTCCGTCAGCGGTCGAACCAGGCCGCCGACGATCGTGTCATCGATGCGATCACCAACGCCACGCGCCTTCAAACGGTCGTCACGACTCTGGGTTGACCCGCTTCCCTTCACCAGCGCCATGTAATGATTCCATTCATCGACGACGTAGGGGAAGCCCTCCAATGCCTTCTCTTCGGTTGCGCCTACCCAGGTGTGTCGCAGAACCATGACCTCCCCGCGCGGCTTTCCGCTCGCGACGACGGCCTCGTCGTAGGCTCGCAGAAGCGCTTCCAGGTCGCCGTGCGGCTCGAAGGTGCCGAAGTTGGGCGCAGTGATCAGGTTGAGGCCCTGCTCGGCGACTTTGCGCACGCCCTCCACGCTCTGCGAGCCCACCCAGATCTCCGGGTGCGGCTTGGTCGCCGGTTTCGGGACGATCGTCGTCGGAGGAAAGGAGAAGAACCGGCCTTCGAAGGCCACATCGTCCTCGACCCACACCCGCCTGATGATCTCCAGGGACTCTTCGTAGATCGCGCGTATGTCCGCCGGATTGATACCGAGCCGGTCCAGCGGGTATCTCGCCCCGCCGCGCGCCACTCCGATGCCGATCCGTCCGGGCGCCAGGTGATCCAGCATGCTCATCTCGGATGCGACCAGCAGCGGATGGTAATAGGGCAGGACCACGATGCCCGGCATGACCCGCAGCCGCTTCGTCCGTGCCGCGGCAAGCGCGCTGAACGCCAGCGACGAGGGATTCGTCACGTAGTTCTGGAAGTGGTTCTCGTTGATGGTGATGCCTTCGAAGCCCAGTTCCTCGGCCGCATCCACGATCCTGAGCATGCCGTTGAGCACCTCCGACCAGGGCCGGCTCATGTCAGGGTAGAAGAAGGGCGCGGTCACCCAGAATTTAAGAGCCATGAGTTCTTCTCCTGTTATCAAACACTCGATCGAGCGACCCCGGCATCACGGTCGCGCCCCAGGCGGCCGAAGCGCGATGAGGGCATCGCTGTAGGATTCATCGTCGCCGGTGTAACGCCAGCCTGACGGCATCTGGGGCGCTGTCGTCAGATGGACCTTGGCCTCCACGCCCGTCGATTTCACCGCGTACAGGTATCCCGCGGGCGCCCAGAAGAACTCCCCCGCGCGCACCGTGAAGTCCAACTCCATCCCGTGGACGTCGGTCACCACGATGCGAAACTCGCCTTCCAGGCAATAGAAGGCTTCGTCCCAACTCGTCTCCTGCCACACGATGTCCTTGGCATCGGCCCCGAACGTGGTGACCCCTTGGCTGAAGTAGCGTGCGCCGTCTCGCTCACGCGAAATGAAGGTTGCTGCCGCGGCGCCATCGCTGAACGCGATCCGCGGCATCGCCTCGATCTCCGCAAGCGTGAACAAGCGGGGGAATCGAATTTCGTGCTTGGGTGCCGACGCGCGGATCGCGGCGCCGACCTGCCTCTTGGCCTCGGTAAGACTGGACATCGTTCCGCTCCCTCCTGCCGTCTGATGCGAACGGCGTCGATCACTTCGAGTGGAATCGTTTCTGAAAACCGCCTTTAACCTCACACGTTTCTGACGCGCGCGTCTTCGATCTCCCGCTCAGGTATCGGCCGCGCCCGCGAACAGCTGGAAAGGGTTGACCGTCATCATGTCGACCGCCGACGCGATCGGCACGCCGTGACGCTCCAACCGGGACAGGAAAAGCCGCGGCACGTAGCCCACGCCGTTCCCGCCGTTGCGCGTCCACATGCTTTTCGTCGCCAGGTCGTGGCTCATCAGGATGCGCTGGGCGTGACCATCCCGCACCAGTCCCGCGATGGCTTTGGCGGTCTGGTCCGGCGAGGGCGACTGTCCCTCGCCAGGGTAGTAGTTGGGCATCCCGATCATGTCGAACTCGAGCCAGACGCCCCGCGCGGCGACCGCGCGCTGGTATTCGACGTCCTCACCGGAAGGGTCCATATGGCACAGGACGACCGCTTCGGGCGCGACGCCCTCTTCCTTGAGCACGATGTCGAGCACTTCGGGAGCCCGCCGCTGCCATCCCGGCATGTGGATCAGCATCGGCACCTTGACGTGACGCTGCGCGCGCGCCGCGGCACGTAGCCGGGTTCGTTCACCTTCGGTGAAAAGCGGTGAGACCCCGATCTCGCCGATGATTCCGGGCTTGATCCCGGTCTCGCCAGCCCCCTTCTCGAACTCCGCCATCAGCCGGGCGCAAAGGTCGTCGGCGTCCAGGGCGTCCTGTTCGGGATCGTGGAAGGCATGCACGTACCAGCCCGATCCCATGACGATATTGAGGCCGGACTTCTTCGATATGTCGCGCAAGGCCAGCGGATCGCGCCCGATGTCGGCATTCGAACATTCGACGATCGTCCTGCCCCCGGCGGCGGAGAAATTCCCGAGCTCCTCGACCATGGACTCCACGTCGTCGAAGCGCGCGTTGTCCAGGCAGCACGCCGGATTCTCGGCCAGCAACCAATGCATCGAGGCATCCACGCGGGCGTGAAACTGATGGCGAGCCTCGCGTTCGGGGGGCTCTCCCATCCTCTTGGTCCAATCCACCACCAGGTGCTCGTGCATCAATGTCATGCCGAGGTCGGTGGCCGCGATCGGGCCACCCACCGTGTTCACCCGAGCGAGGGGCCGTGAAGTTTCGGTTTCGCCCATTGCGACCTTCTCCTGAGCTTCTCGTCGACCGTGCTGTACCGCGCCGGCCGCCACTATAAACGATTCGACTCGATCGATGTCTACGATTACCCTGCACCCGCCCGGGGCCGATCGAAGGAAACCAATGCCAGAGCGCGTGATCATCGATTGTGACCCGGGGATCGACGATGCCATCGCGTTGCTGCTGGCCTTTGCGTCCCCTGGAATCGAAATCCTGGGCATTACCGCGGTCGCGGGGAACATCCCGCTGCACCTGACGCAGGCCAATGCCCGACGGATCTGCGAGATCGCAGGGCGCACCGACCTCCCGGTGTTCGCGGGCTGTGGCCGACCCCTGCTCTACCCGACGCGCGCCGGGGCCGCGGAGTTCCACGGGCCGGACGGTCTGGGAGCCACGAACCTCCCTGAGCCGAACATGCCGCTCCAGGCGCGACATGCCGTCGACTTCATCATCGATCAGGTCAGAAAAGCGCCGGGAGAAATCACCATCGCGGTACTGGGGCCGATGACCAATATCGCGGCTGCACTGGCGATGGCACCGGACATCGCCGACAAGATCAAGCGGCTGGTCTTCATGGGTGGCGCCGCGTTCTGCCCGGGAAACATCACGGCCCAGGCCGAGTTCAACTTCTGGTTCGATCCGCACGCCGCAAAGGCGGTCCTGGCGTCGCACATCCCGATGGTGATGTTCGGGCTCGACGTCACCAACCATGCCGTCATCACCCCGGAAAGAATCAGGCCCCTACGCGATACGGGACCGATCGGGGATTTCTCAGCGCGGATGCTGGCCTACTACGCGGCCGCCGGAGGCGGGCACCTGCACGATCCCTGTGTAACGGCCTACCTGGTCAAGCCCGATCTGTTCTCGGGCATTGCGGCGTTCTGCGATGTCCATGTCCGGTCCGAGGCCGCGATCGGACGGAGTCTCGTCGCCATATCGGAACCGGATCTCGCAGGCCGCGACCCGAACTGCCTCCTGATGACCGACTGCGATGCGGACGGGCTCTTCGGACTGCTGGAAGCGGCGCTGGCAAACCTGGATTGAGCAGCGGCGATACGAGCCAATACGCTCGAGTCAGTTCCGCAGGGTTTCCTTCAACCAGCGGATCGCCTCGTCCACCATGCGACGGCCGGGCTCCAGGATCGTGAAGAAGCTGAAGGCCGCGTGGATCGAGCCTTCATGGCGCGAGATGACGGTCGGCACACCGGCCGCCTTCAGCGCCTTTCCGTATTCCTCGCCCTCGTCGCGCAACGGATCGAACTCGCAGGTCTGCACCAGCGCCGGCGGCAGGCCGGTGAGGTCCCTGGCCAGGAGCGGCGAGATGCGAACGTCCTTGCCGTCGACATTCGGGCCCAGGTAGTGACCGCGGAACCAGTCCATGTCGTCGCGCTGCAGCAGATAGCCCGTTGCGTTGTCGATCATCGACGTCGTCGCGACGCCGTCGAGGCGCGTCGCCGGATAGATCAGCAGCTGCGCCGCGAGCTTGATCCGGTCCTGATCGCGAAGCTGCTGCGACACCACTGCCGCCAGATTGCCGCCGGCACTGTCACCGCCGACCGCGACGCGTTTGGCGTCGGCATTGATCTGCGCCGCGTTCTTCACCACCCAGCGGGTCACCGCGATGCAGTCGTCGGCCGCGGCTGGAAAGCGGTGCTCGGGGCTCAGGCGATAGTCGGTCGCGACGACGACCACGCCGGCACCGCCGCTGAGTTCGCGGCACACGCTGTCGTGCGACTCGAGATCGCCGAGGACGAAGCCGCCACCGTGAAAGAACACGAGCACCGGAAACGGGCCTTTGCCTTCGGGCGTATAGACCCGGACCTTGATCTGGCCGGCCGGTCCCGGAACGTTGCGGTCGGCCACGCCCGCGAGCTTGGCCTGGCTGGGCGGAAGCGATGCGAAGAGGCCGTCGAATACGGCGCGACACTCTTCGGGCGTCATCGCATTGGTCGGCTTGCCGCCGGCGGCGGCCATCTGCTTGAGCAGACCTTCGACCTGGGGATGCAGCGGCATGGGGATCTCCTCGCTCTCTCTTCGGGATTCGACGCGGACAGATCTCGAGCTTATTCAGATTCGCATGCGCCTGGGTAAAGCCCCGAGGGGGCGAGGCTGCCCAGCTCGCAGAACGGATGCAGGGTGCGGGAGCCCGCGACGGGTTCGGAAGCAGGGGATTGGCGATCCCACCCGCTGCATCTTTGCTGCGCGGCCCACCGCGCGGACGGCGGACGAGGACCCTTCCGACTCTGCGCCCGTCAATCCGCGAAGTTGGGCTGCCGCTTGGCCATCCCTGCAGCAACCGCCTCTGCGTGGCTGGCGCTCTTGAGCAGCGCGCGCTGCTCCGCGGCTTCCGCAAGCAGGATGCGGTCGTCGAGCGCATCGTCGCCGACGCGCAGCAGGCGCTTGGCGGCGCGCACCGCGTCCGGGCTGCGCCCGGCGATCTCGCGCGCCAGTTCCAGCGCCTCCTTCACGGGGTCGTCGGCCAGCCGCGTGGCGATGCCCAGGTCCACCGCCTCGCGTCCGTCGAACACGCGCGCGGTGAACAGCAGATCGGCAAGCACGTCGGAACGCAGCATCCGCTTGAGCAGCACCATGCCCGCCATGTCGGGAACCAGGCCCCACTTCAATTCCATCAGCGACAGCCGCGTCTCGGGATGCACCAGGCGCAGGTCGGCGGCCAGGGGCAGCTGGAATCCGCCGCCGAACGCGAAGCCGTGGATCGCGGCGATCACCGGGACCGGCGCGTCGCGCCACTGCAGCACGGCGTGCTGGGCGATGTTCGCCGCCCCGCGCACCGGCGTTGCAATGTCGATCGGGAATTCGCCACCGGGCTGCATCGCCAACATGCCGGTGTCGATACCCGAGCAGAAACCGCGGCCCTCGCCGGAGAGCACGATGGCACGCACCCCGGGCAGGGCGGCCACGCGGTCGCCCGCCTCCACCAGCTGCTCGAGGAGGACCAGATCGATGGCATTGAGCCGCTCGGGGCGCACCAGCCGGACGTGGGCGACATGATCCTGGAAATCGACGGCGACTCGGCTGTCCATGGCGGTGCGGTTTCAAAAGGGGAGGGGAGATATAGCCTAGCCCCTAGCCTGGTTACCCGCCCGTCGGGATCTGCGGCTCCTCAGCTGCGCTTGCGCCCCAATCCGGGCGGATCAGTCCCTGCCTGAGGTAGCGATGGAACGAGGAGTGCGGCCAGTCGCGGGCCGCCTTGGCGCATCCATGCTTGACCGGGTTGTAGTGGATGTAGTCCACGTGCCGCAGGAAGTCGTCGTCGTCGCGGATCGCGCGCTCCCGCACGCGCAACTGCCAGATATCGGATGCGCGGCCTCGGTTGCTTTGCAGGGGCACGCCACGGTTCGCCAGGCCGAATGTGAAGCGTCGCCTGATCGTCTGCATCCGGACGGAGAAATCCGCATCTCCCTGCGGCAGGCTGCAGAGCAGGTGGAAGTGGTCGGGCAGCACGACGACCGCGTCGATGTGGAAGGGATGCTCCGCCGCCGCGCAACGGAACGCCGCGCGCAGCTGATCGATATGCTCGACCAGCAGCCGTGCACCGCGCTCCTGCAGCGCGGCGGTCAGAAAATGCGGAGCATCGGCAATGCGGCGGCGGCGATAGAGCACCATGGCTCAATCTAGGCCGGCGCGCCTCGGATTCTCAGCGTGCGAAAACACGTCCCCTGGCCGCGGGCGCAGTCCGCGGCGATCCGCATCGGGAAGCAAAAGCCCCGGACCGCGTCCGGGCCACGCGCTGCTACAGCTCGAGCTCCAGGAACTCGCCCTTGGCGCGCGACACGCAGATCATCATTTCCGTGTTCGCGGCCTTTTCCGCGGCGGACAGGACGCTGTCGCGGTGGTCGACCTCGCCTGCCAGCACCGTTGTGCGGCAGGTCGCGCACAGGCCTTCGCGGCAGGAATAGGGCACCCCCGCATCATGGTCCTCCAGCACTTCCAGGATGCTGCGCCCGGGCGGCACCTCGTAGCGCGTGCCGGAATTGCGCAGCACGATCGTGAAGGGCTTGTCGGTGGCGCTGTTGGTCTCGGCCGCGGTGAACCACTCGAAGTGCACGCGGTCCTGCGGCCGGCCGGCGGCGGCCGCTTCCACCGCCTTCATCAGCGGCGCAGGACCGCAGGTGTAGAGATGCGCGTCGTCGCCGATACCGGCCAGCGCCGCGGCGGCATCGAAGAAGCGGCCGTCCTGCTCGTCGTCGAAGTGGAAGTGGCAGCGCTCCGGTGCCAGCGCGCGCAGATCCTCGTAGAAGGCGGTGCGCTGGCGGTTGCGCGCGCAGTAGAACAGGCGCCAGGGCCGGTGCGTGGCTTCGCAGCTGCGGATCATGGCCATGATCGGCGTGATGCCGATGCCGCCGGCGATGAACACCACTTCCGAGGCCGCCAGTTCGAGCGGGAAGTTGTTGCGCGGTGCACTGACGCTCAGGGTGGCGCCAAGGCGCAGGTTCTCGTGCAGGTACTTCGAGCCGCCGCGGCTGTCCCGCGCCAGGCCCACGCCCAGGCAATAGCGGTCGCGTTCGACCGGGTCGTTGCAAAGCGAGTAGTGGCGGATCAGGCCGTTGGCAAGATGAACTTCGAGGTGGGCGCCCGCCGTGAACGGCGGCAGTGCACCACCGCCCGGATCGCGCAACTCCAGCAACATCACGTCGCGCGCCTCGCAGCGCACGCCGCTCACCTTCAGCGTCATCCGGTCAGCCGCCACGTTCGGTCCCCTCCCGTTTGCGCCCCCCTTGATGGGAGCCGGCGGCCACGCTAGCGGCTGTCCGCCGATTTCTCCAATACCTTTGGATGCCGCGCGCGATGCCGCGTCGGTATCCATATCCGCCGTGGCGGAAGGCAGGCGTAGACTCGTTCACGGGTTGCCGGGCCGAAAAAGGCCGCCGCCGTACCAACGCCTTGAGCGATATCAACATCGGAGGAGAGAACGATGTCGGATGTGAGCATGCGGAACATCGTGGAAAAAGTGGGCGAGGAACTGGGCGTGACCGACTGGGTCACGCTGGACCAGGCCCGCATCCAGGCGTTCGCCGACTGCACCGGGGACCAGCAATGGATCCATGTCGATGTCGAGCGCGCCGGCCGTGAGAGTCCCTTTGGCGGTCCGGTCGCGCACGGCATGCTGACCCTGTCGCTCCTGCCGCGCTGGCTGTTCGACCTGCCCGCCGCACCGGCCGATGCCGGCGCGATCCTCAACTACGGCTTCGACAAGGTGCGCTTCCTGGCTCCGGTCAAATCCGGCAGCCGGGTACGCGCGCGCATCAAGCTGATCGCCGTGACGCCCAAGGAGAAGGGCCGCCTGCTGCTGACCCAGGAATACACGGTGGAGATCGAGAACCAGCCCAAGCCGGCGCTGATCGCCGAGCTGCTGGTGATGCTGGTCCCCAAGGCCTGATCGGAACCGGACCGAGGAACACGCCCCATGCTGACCAAGACCCGCGCCACCCGACCTTCGCGGCGAGCCCGCATTCCCTCGCCGCCTTCGCGCTCCGAACTGCTGCGCCTGGGCCTGGTGGTGCTCGGCCGCATGCGCCGCCATCCCAGCCTGCCGGTGAAGCATGTCGCGGCCTTCGCCAGGGAATTCCTGCGCATCCTGCGCAACAAGTCCGACATCGCACCGGCTGCCGGCGACAAGCGCTTCACCGATGCCGCCTGGGGCGAGCAGCGCTGGAGCGGCGCGCTCGTGCAGGTCTACCTGGCCGCCAGCCAGGAGGCCTACGCGCTGGTGCGGGAACTGGAACTCGAGGGACGCGACGCCTCCGCCGCACGCTTCCTCGCCACCCTGCTGGTCGAGGCGCTGGCCCCCAGCAACAACCCGCTGACCAATCCCGCGGTGATCCGGCGCGTGCGCGAGACGGGTGGCCGCAACCTGCTGCGCGGCCTGCAGCACTTCATCTCGGACCGTCTCGACAACGCCGGAATGATCTCGATGGTCGACCGCACGGCCTTCGAGGTCGGGCGCAACGTGGCCGCCACCCCCGGCGACGTGGTCTTCCGCAACGAGGTGCTGGAACTGATCCAGTACAAGCCGCAGACCGAGGAGGTCTACGAGATCCCGCTGATGGTGGTGCCGCCGCAGATCAACAAGTACTACGTGCTGGACCTGTCGCCGTCCAACAGCTTCGTGAACTACGCGGTCCGGCAGGGCTTCCAGGTGTTCATGGTGAGTTGGTGCAATCCCGGTCCCGAGCTCGCCCACCTGTCGCTGCAACACTACCTGCAGGCGCTGGAGGAGGCGCACCACGCGGTGATGGAGATCACCGGCGCGAAGAAGGTCAGCTTCAAGGGCCTGTGCGCGGGCGGCCTGACCTCGGCCATCGCGCTGGGCCGCTACGCCGACCAGGGCCGGCTCGACACGGTCAACTCGCTGACGATGAACGTCACCCTGCTCGACGTCTCGGGCATGGAGAAGACCAACATGGGCTACTTCCTGACGCCGAGCGGCCTGGCGACCTCGCGCCGACGCTCGCAGAAGGAGGGCGTGCTGTACGGCCACGAGATGGCCAAGATGTTCGCCTGGCTGCGCCCGAACGACCTGGTGTGGAACTACTGGGTCAACAACTACCTGATGGGCAAGAAACCGGCCGCCTTCGACGTGCTGTACTGGAACAGCGACAGCACCCGCCTGCCCGCCGCGCTGCACCACGATTTCTGCGACCTGCTCGTGAACAACGAGCTGGGCAGCGGCCAGCCCCTTGCATTGGCCGACGCCAAGGTGGATCTCAAGCGCGTGGACGTGGACAGCTTCATCGTCGCCGGCCGCACCGACCACATCACGCCCTGGGACGCCTGCTACAAGTCGGTGAACCTGCTGGGGGGCGAATCGCGGTTCGTGCTGGTCAACAGCGGCCACATCCAGACCCTGGTGTGCCCGCCGGGCAAGGGCAAGGCCTCGTACCAGACCGCGGACACGCTGCCCGAGGATCCGCACGACTGGCTGGAGCAGTCCACCGCCACCACGGGCAGCTGGTGGGAGCTGTGGGTGAAATGGGCGGCGGAGCGTGCCGGCGCCCGGCGCCCGGCACCGAAGACGGCGGGCAGCGCGCAGCATCCGTCGATCGGTGCGGCGCCCGGCGACTACGTGCGCGTCTAAGACCCTGCCCACTGACCCTGGACTTCCTTCCCACTTGAACGCCCCCGATCCCCAGCCTCCTGCGCCACGCGAACTGCGTCTCGTGCACGTCCGCGTCGGCAACATGACCTTGCGCGTGGCGCACTGGCCGGGCTCGTCCCGACCGGCGCCGATCCTGCTGTTCAATGGCATCGGCGGAAACTTCGAACTGCTCACGCCCTTCGTCGCCGCGCTCGGCGATGTCGAGGTGATCAGCTTCGACATGCCCGGCATCGGCGGCTCCACCCTGCCGCCCTACCCCTACCGCATGCGCACGGTCGCGCGCCTGGCGGTGCACGTGCTCAAGAAGATGGGCCACGAGCGCGCCGACGTGATCGGCATCTCCTGGGGCGGCGCCCTGGCCCAGCAGTTCGCGCACACCGCGCCCAGCCGCTGCCGCCGCCTGGTGCTGTGCGCGACCATGGCCGGCTCGCCGATCGCCTGGCCGGCCTCGCCCTCGGTGTTCTGGAAGCTGCTCGGCCCGCAGCGCTATCTCAAGCCGGGCTACATGGAACGCGAGGCCGGGCGCCTGTATGGCGGGCGCTTCCGCTGGGACCGCGACCTGGTTCGCGACTACGCCTCGCGCATCCGCAAGCCGAGCCGGGCCGGCTACCTGCTGCAGCTGGCGGCGATCACCGGCTGGACCAGCGCGCCATGGCTGTGGCGGCTGCGCCAGCCCACCCTGGTCCTGTCGGGCGCCGATGACCCGATCTGCCCACCGATCAACGGCCACATCCTGGCCAAGCTGATCCCCAACTCGCGGCTCGAGGTGCTGGACGACGGACACCTGTTCGTGATCGCCCAGCCCGAGATCACCGCCGGACTCGTGCGCGGGTTCCTCGACGGCGAGCACGCGGTGGCGCCCGCTGCCAGCACGCGCCGGCCCTGGCATGCGGCCATGCACGCGGATGGGGGGGCTTGAGCTTGCGAGTGCCCGGAAGAAAGGCTGACGCAGAGGCGCAACGGAAAAGCAAAGGAAGGGCGCAGCGACTTATATGAATCTCTTTGCGTCCTTTCTTTTTCCTTTGCGCCTTTGCGTTAGCCGTTCGCCGTTGCTGTTGCCGTTCCCAACCTGGACAAGCAGAACATGACCCGCCCCGTCGTCGAACGCTCCACCTTCGAGAAGTCCCTGCTCGCGATTCCGGCCTACTGGCCAATCGAGTGGGCACGCCAGATCCGCCAGCGCGGCACGGCGCTGCCGCGTGACTGGCTCGCCTACGTGCGGGAGGCCCGCGCCATCACCTTCCCATCCAGGCCGGACTGGGTGACGCCGCACACGGTCGCGTTCGAGAGCCAGACGATGTGGCTGCGCGATTTCTCCGACGCCGACACCCCGGCCGACGCCACCCCGGTGATCATCGATGCACCCTACGCCGGGCATCCCTCGACCATCGCCGACTACGCCGACGGGCAGAGCCTGGTGCAGACGCTCAAGGCCGGCGGCTGCCGGCGTGTCTATGTCACCGACTGGAAGAGCGCCACGCACGCAATGCGCAACTACGGCATCGACAAGTACATGTCGGACCTGCGCGACGCGGTCGACGCGGTCGGCGGCCGCGCGCACCTGGTCGGCCTGTGCCAGGGCGGCTGGCTGTCGGCGATGCTCGCCGCGCGCTTCCCCGGCAGGGTGGTCTCGCTGGTGCTGGCCGGCGCACCGATCGACACGCAGGCCGGCAATGGCCCGGTCACCCGGATGGCGCAGCGCACGCCGTACTCCTTCTACCGCTCGCTGGTGGCGATGGGCGGCGGGCGCATGCGTGGCCGCTTCATGCTGCAGGGCTGGAAGAACATGCACCCGGACGAGCACTACTGGGGCAAGTACATCGACCTGTTCGACAACATCACCAACCCCGAGTACGTGCAGCGCGCGCGCCATTTCGCACGCTGGTACGAGCACGTGGTGGACCTGCCGGGCCGCATGTACCTGGAAGCGGTCAAGCAGCTGTTCAAGCGCAACCGCCTGGCGCGCGGCGAGTTCGTGGCCCTGGGCGAGCGCATCTCGCTGAAGACCATCACGGTGCCGCTCTACCTGCTGGCCGGCGCCGATGACGACATCACCACGCCGGAGCAGGTGTTCAATGCCGAGAATCTGGTCGGCACACCGCGCGACCAGATCCACAAGGAGCTGGCGCCGGGCGGGCACATCGGCCTGTTCATGGGCGCCAAGACCCTGAAGCAGCAGTGGGCGCGCATCAGCAGGTGGATCGTCGAGCAGGACTGAGACCCACCTGCCTCGTGTCGTAGGTCGGCCAGACGCTGAACCCGGGCCGGGCCGATTCCGGTGGCCGGTCAGGCACCGGGGCTCTCCAGAGCGGCCTGCAAGGGACCGGGCGACGGTCGCTACGGGCCGCGCTTCCGCCGGCGGGGCGACGGCGGAGCCGATGACAGGCTGACCCGCAGCGCCCGCGCCACCGCCATGAACTCCAGCAGCAGCGGCGAGTCGTCGTCGGCGCGGCGGACCATGCACAGATCGAAGGTGGCGCGGACCTCGTCGCGCAGCGGCACGTAGACGATGCCCGGCAACCTCAGGTTGCAGGCCGAATCCGTGACCAGGCTGACGCCGAAACCGCCCGCGACCAGGGCCACGGCGGTGACGACGTCGTCGACTTCCTGGATCGACTGCGGCCGGATGCCCGTTTTCTGGAACAGGCGCAGCACCTGCTCGATGAAGCTCGGCCGGGGCGTGCGCGGGTACAGCACCAGCGGCTGTCCACCGATCTGGGCCAGGGCCAGCGAGGTCTCGGCGGCAAGCGGGTGGGCATGGTGCAAGGCCACGTTGAGCCGCTCGGTCTGCACCACCTCCCAGCTCAGGTCCGGCTCGTTGGCGAAGAAGCGGTTGAAGCCGACCGTCAGGCGCCGCTCCCGCAGCGCCCGGACCTGGCCGGCACGGTCGAGGTTGTGCAGCACCACCTCGACATTCGGAAACCGGTCGCGGAAGGTCTGGATGATGCGCGGGATGGCGCCGAAGACGGCCGAGCCGAAGATGCCGACATCCAGGCGCCCGAGCTGGCCCTGGCCGGCCAGCTGCGCCCGGCTCGCCGCCTGCTCGGTCAGCATCAGGATGTTGCACGCCTCCTGGTAGAACACCCGCCCGGCGTCGGTCGGTTCGACCCCCCGCGGCCGGCGCAGCAGCAGCGCGACGCCGAGGGCCTCCTCCAGCTGCTGCACCTGGCGTGTCAGCGGCGGCTGCGAGACGTGCAGGCGCAGCGCGGCGCCGCGGAAGCTGCGTTGTTCGACCACCGCCACGAAGTAGCGCAGGTGGCGGAACTCGATGGCGGCGACGTTCGTCACGTATATACGGTCCAATGCATATGGGAAGGCTAGCGATACGTGGCTGGTATCGCAAAGCCGTGGCAAAGGTATTGGACGCTGGGCAGGGGCCAGTCCTAAGGTTGCGCTGCGGGAATATCGTTTCCGCAGCGTGTTGGTTGCGGTCCTGCGAACACCCGTCCCGCCCGGAGGAAAACCGGATGTCGTTTCAGATCCGCGTCGCGGAAACCTCGCTGAGTTTCCCTTGCCGCGACGATCAGAACGTCCTGGCCGCGATGGGCCAGGCCGGCCGCGATTGCGTGCAGGTCGGCTGTCGCGGCGGCGGCTGCGGGGTGTGCCGGGTGCAGGTGACCGAGGGTCGTTTCGAAACCGGCACGATGAGCGGGGCGCAGATCACCCCCGCCGATCGCCAGCGTGACATCGTGCTGGCCTGCCAACTCTTCCCGCGCAGCGACCTGTCGGTTCGCGTGCTCGGACGCACGGTCGACAGTGGCAACGATCCGACCGCCAGACTGCTGCGCGCCTATACCGGCCGCGCCGCCTTAACCAGGACACCCGCACGATGAGCCAAGCCCCGGTATCCGTCTCCCAGTCGGTGATCCACCACGACGCCGTCCTGCGCGTCATCGCCGCCGCGGTGAGCCGCGCCGAGTCTCTGGGCATCAAGGTCTGCGTGGCGGTGATGGACAGCAGCGGCACGCTGGCGGGCTTCGTGCGCATGCCCGGCGCGTTCCTGATCTCGGGCGATATCGCCATGAAGAAGGCGCATGCGGCGGCCGCCATCGGCGCGCCGGCGGAGATGGTGGAACAGGCCCTGGCGCAGGAGGCACCGCGCGTCAGGGAAGGCATCGTGCTGAGCGGTTTCTCGATGATCCGGGGCGGTCTGCCGCTGCGATCGGGCGAGATGCTGATCGGCGCGGTAGGTGTTTCGGGCGGCACCGAATCCCAGGATGTCGAGTGCGCAACGGCCGGCATGGCCGCACTTCAAGGTAGAATTTGATATGGAACCACACCAGTTTCGGCACTTCATCGATGGCGCGTTCGTTTCCAGCGCCAAGACCTTCGAAAAGCGCCGTCCCAGCGACAACGCACTGATCGGCTACATCCACGAGGGCGGCAAGGCCGAGATCGACGCCGCCGTGGCGGCGGGTCGTGCGGCCATGAAGGGCCCCTGGGGGAAGATGAGCGTCGAGCAGCGTGTCGAGCTGCTCTACAAGGTGGCCGACGAGATCAACCGCCGCTTCGCCGACTTCGTGCAGGCCGAGATGGACGACACCGGCCAGCCGAAGGCGATGATGGAGCACGCGATGATTCCGCGCGGCGCGGCCAACTTCAAGATCTTCGCCGACGTGGTCAAGAACGTGCCGGCCGAGAGCTTCATGACGCCGACGCCGGACGGCGCCGGTGCGCTGAACTACGCGATCCGCGTGCCCAAGGGCGTGATCGGCGTGGTCTGCCCCTGGAATGCGCCGCTGCTGCTGATGACCTGGAAGGTCGGGCCGGCGCTGGCCTGCGGCAACACCGTGGTCGTGAAGCCTTCCGAGGAGACGCCGGGAACGGCCACCCTGCTCGGCGAGGTGATGAACGCGGTGGGCGTGCCCAAGGGCGTCTACAACGTGGTGCACGGCTTCGGGCCGAACAGTGCCGGCGAGTACCTCACCCAGCACAAGGACGTGGCCGCGATCACCTTCACCGGCGAGACGCGTACCGGCTCGGCCATCATGAAGGCGGCGTCCGACGGCATTCGTGACGTGTCCTTCGAGTTGGGCGGAAAGAACGCCGGCATCGTCTTCGCCGACTGCGATCTGGACGCAGCCATCGAGGGCATCGGTCGCGCGGCCTTCCTCAACTGCGGGCAGATCTGCCTGGGCACCGAGCGCGTGTACGTCGAGCGCCCCCTGTTCGAGAAGTTCGTCGCCGCGTTGAAGGCCAAGGCCGAATCGCTCAAGCCGGGCGACCCGTCGGAGAAGGGTACCGGCCTGGGCCCGCTGATCTCCGCCGAGCACAAGCGCAAGGTCCTGTCCTACTACGAGAAGGCCAAGGCCGAGGGCGCCACGATCGTCACCGGCGGCGGCGAGCCCAAGCTGCCCGACGCGCTTGCCGGCGGACACTGGGTGCAGCCGACCATCTGGACCGGCCTGCCCGAGACCGCCAGCGTGGTGCGCGAGGAGATCTTCGGGCCCTGCTGCCACATCTCGCCGTTCGATACCGAGGACGAGGTGATCGACAAGGCCAACGACACCGAGTACGGCCTGTCGACCACGATCTGGACCACCAACCTGTCGCGTGCCCACCGTGTGGCGGCGCGGATCGACGTCGGCATCACCTGGGTCAACAGCTGGTTCCTGCGCGACCTGCGCACCCCCTTCGGCGGCAGCAAGCAGAGCGGCATCGGCCGCGAAGGCGGCGTGCATTCGCTGGAGTTCTATACCGAGATGCGCAACATCTGCGTGAAGCTTTGAAAGAGTGAAAAAAAAGGCGAAGCGAAATGACCCCTGAACAGATCAACCACTACGGCGACGAGCTCTACCAGGCTCTCGTCACGCGTACCACGGTGCCGCCGCTGCTCGGCCGCGCCGAGGGCATCACCATCGAGGACGCCTACCGCATCCAGGAGCGCATGGTGTCGCACCGCCTGAACAAGGGCGAGAAGATCGTCGGCAAGAAGATCGGCGTCACCTCCAAGGCCGTGCAGGACATGATCGGCGTCAAGCAGCCGGACTTCGGCCAGCTGACCTCCGGCATGCATT
>CAMLNE010000026.1 GCA_946481265.1 uncultured Panacagrimonas sp.
TTCCTCACGACCGTCCACCCCAGGCGTCGCGCGCAACCCGCGCGCGGATCGCGCAACCCGCGCGCGGATACGGGGGCGCCGAGCGCCTGTGCGATCGAATGGCAATGCCCGCGTGCCCTGCGCCCTGCGCCTCTTTTCGGGCGCATGGACTTCCGTGCGCGGGGACGTGCCGGCGATCCTTCGCATGAGCGGCAGACCCGGATGGGCAAGCCCGCTTCCGGCTATGTGACTGAATTGTCGGCTTGTGCCGGCCCCGGCGCGGATCGTCGGCGAGGACTTGCATCAGGGTGAGGGCGGCGCGCCGGATTCCGGGTCGTCGGCAACGCGCCCGTCCCCCCGGGTGACGACGCTCGACAGGGGCGCCCGCTGCGCCGTTGACGCGATGCCCCGACCGCAGAAAAGTGCGACACCTCGACGGACAGCCGGGGGGTGGGCGGCATGAGCACTTACAGCATCTTCTGCATTGGCACGGGTCACACGCAGGTCGAGAGCAACAACACGATCGCGGCGCTGGGCCACGCCTGCAGCGGCATGAAGACGCTCAACGATGGACCGACAGGCGGCGCCGGCCTGGCCATCGGATGGGGCATGAACACCGCGCTCAAGAAGACGATGGACGATCTGACGCGCTCGTTCCGCAGGCCGGGAGTGACGAGGGTCGTGATGACCGGGCACAGCCGCGGCGCGATTCTCTGCCACATGATTGCGCACGCGATCTTCAAGTCGAACGAGCTGAAGGCACTGCCGATCTCGATGTACCTGATCGACCCGGTCCACCAGTCGATCCTGAATCACTCGGGGGCCGAGCGGCTCGACCAGAATCCGAAGCTGGAGAAATACCGGGCGATCATGATGATGAACGAGAACGCCGCGATGGGCCTGCAGAAGCTGAATGTCGGCCGGGTGTATCCGTTCAAGTTCGTCAAGGCCGACGACCAGATCCGCGACCGGATGCGCTACATCCCGATGCCCGGGACGCATGGCTCCGGAACGCAGCAGCTCACCTCCCCGGTGGGTCGGCTGACGGCCTCGCTGATCGCCAACTTCATGCGCAAGCGCGGTACCGACTTCCTCGGCCGCTGGGGGCATCCGACAAGCCATCCCGACATCTGCGAGCTGTTCGCCGAGATCCACCGCCTCAATCCGCTGACCGAGAAGGCCAGGCGCGTGGTGTTCGACGATGGCGGGCAGAACATCGTCCATGTCGAGCCGGGCAGGACCCAGTCGCAGGGATTCGCTGCAAGGGCGGGCTCGGTCCAGCGCGCGATGGCCTTCAACGAGCAGCATCACGCCAAGGGGCTGCAGAACCAGGCGCTCGCGAACCTTTGCCAGTCGTACTTCTTCAACGAGGAGCACGCCCACCATTTCAGCAAGGCGTTTCCTGCCTGCCACGCCGTGCTGTGCGAGGCGCCCCGCCGGGCCAGCCGTCCCCTGTGGGAACTGGCGACATACGAGGTGATGAACCGCATGGGAAGCCCGGGGCTCGCTTACGCCAGGCCGGTCCTGCTGATGCAGATGCTGCCCCTGGCGCCCCTGTAGAGAGGCGGGACATCGGTCCGGCGGTGTGCCGGACCGGCAAGGCAAAGACCTTCCTTTGGGGAGGGGTGCTGCCGGGGGTGGTTCCCGTCTAATCCTCGTGAAGCCCGTTGCCGTGCGTGTCCCATGCGCGCGGGCCGGGTCATCAGACGAGGAGAGATGCGGGCATGAATACCGACACCCGGGCGCTGCCGATCCAGGCCGGCGCGGTGACCTACCGCGATCCGAAGCGCTACGCCTACCTGCTGGTGCCCTTCTGGGTCCTGTCGCCGGTGTTCTGCATCGCGATGGCGGTCAGCACCGGCCAGGCGGCCTGGTACTGGGCCGTGATCGTCGCGACCTACATCGTGTTTCCGATCCTGGATCTCGATGCGCTGATCGGCCGCAACCGGCTCAACCCGCCCGAAAGCCTGGTTCCGGCGCTCGAACAGGACAACTTCTACAAGTACATCCTGTACGCGTCGGTGCCCTGTCACTACCTCACCCTGTTCGCCGGCGCCTGGGCGGTCGCGACGCAGCCGATGCACTGGCTGTCGTACTTCGCCGTGATCTGGTCCTGCGGCCTGATGAACGGGTTCGCCGTGGCCACCGCGCACGAGCTCGGACACAAGAAGAGCGCGGTCGAGCGCTGGCTGTCGAAGATCGCGCTGGCCACCGGTTTCTATGGCCAGTACATGATCGACCACAACCGCGGCCACCACCGTGACGTCGCCACGCCCGAGGACTCGGGTAGCGCGCGCTTCGGCGAGGGCTTCTGGGATTACATGTTCCGGCGCCAGCTTCCGCACAGCACCCTGTTCCGCCCCTGGGAGCTGGAAAGGCAGCGCCTCGCGCGCAAGGGCCGCGGCCCCTGGACGCTGCAGAACGAATTCATCCAGCCGGCACTGATCTCGCTGCTGACCTACGGCCTGATCGTCTATCTCTGGGGCTGGATCGTGGTCCCCTACCTGCTCGGCGTCGCCTTCACCGCCTACCTGTTCCTGGCACTGGCCGACTACATCGAGCACTACGGCCTGCTGCGCCCGAAGCTGCCGGACGGCCGCTACGAGCGGGTGCGACCGGAGCACTCGTGGAACACCGACCATGTCGCCTCGAACGTCATCTTCTGGAACGTGCAGCGCCATTCCGATCACCATGCCTGGCCGACGCGGCGCTACCAGTCGCTGCGCAGCTACCGCAACCTGCCCGAGATGCCGACGGGTTACCCGGGCATGTTCGGCATCGCACTGGTGCCGGCCCTGTGGCGCTGGATCATGTATCCGCGCGTGCTGGCGGTGCACGGGCACGACCTGACGAAGATGAACCTCGATCCACGCAAGCGCGAGGCGCTGATGCGGCGCTACCACCGCCCGGTCGACGCGCCGGTGGTGGAGGCCGGCGCGGGCGGGCAGGGCCGCCGGCAGGGACACGTCGTCGCCGCGGCCGAGCGCGCGGCGCCGCGGCCGGGGTCCCCGCAAGGTGGCGCTTCACCTTGCGGGGCGGCCTACCAGTGCACGAGCTGCGGCTACGTCTACGACGAGTCGCGCGGCGACCCGCAGCAGGGCTTTGCACCGGGCACCGGCTGGGCACGGATTCCCGAGAGCTGGCAGTGCCCGGACTGTGCGGTGCGCGACAAGGTCGACTTCGTCCGCGTGGGCCGCTGAACAGGGCGGCGCTACCCTGTGGGAACGAGCCCGCGCGGACCGCGGGCCCGCTTCCACAGGAGTCTCAACCGGTGCCGGAAGTCCGCTCGAAGATCCTGCGTGCCGAGCGGCGCGAACTGCCCGCGGACTTCGCCGCGCTCGATCGGCCGGTCATCACCGTCAGCGCACCGGCCGGCTACGGCAAGTCCACCCTGCTGGCCGAGTGGCGACGCGACGTCCTGGACCAGGGCTTCCGGTTCGTCTGGCTGGTGGTCGACGCCGACGACCGCGACGGCGACCGCCTGCTGCTCGACCTGCTGAACGCGTTCTCGCCCGCGGACGCCAAGCGCTCGCAGATGCTGCTCGGCGGCGTCGGCGATCGCGGCCGGCGCGCGATCGTCATGGCGCTGATCGCCGAGCTGTCGGCCCGCGAACAGCGCACGGTGCTGTTCATCGACGATCTGCACTGGCTCGACGAGGCGGCCGCCGAGTCGATTCTGCGCCCGCTGGCCGGTCATCAGCCCGACCGGCTCGCGCTCGTGCTCAGCGGCCGTTCCGTCCTGACCGGATACGCCAGCGCGGCGCTGCTCGAGGGCCGCATGCATCGCTACGGGCCGGCGCAGCTGGCGTTCGACAGTGCCGATGTCGCCGAGCTGCTGCGCCAGCATGGCGTCGAGCCCAGGCCGGTACTGGTCCGAAACATCATCGAGCGCACGCAGGGCTGGCCGGCTGTGGCGCGCCTGATCGCGATGACCCTGCAGCAGGACGAGGGGCGGCAGGACAGCCTGCTGCAGAGCCTGCTCGAGCGTCGCCAGGCGCTCACCGAGTATCTGAGCGACGTGCTGTTGTCGCGGCTGCCGCAGCGCAGTGCGCAGTTCCTGCTCGGTATCGCGGCGGCGACCACCGGCATGCCCGATGCCGCGGCGCTCATCGACGACCTGGAGCGGCGCGCGCTGCCACTGTCGGCGAGCGGCGATGCGGGTCTTCCATACGCGCTGCACCCGCTGGTGCGCGAATTCCTGCTGGTGCGCTTGCGGCGCGACGACCCCGCGCTGCTGCGCCGATACACCACCGGCGCACTCGACTGGCTGGATGCGCAGCAACGCATCGACGCGGCCATCGACCTGAGCCTGGATGCCGGCGACGTCGCCGCGGCGGTGGCGTTGATCGACCGTTTCGCGCGCTCGGTGGCACGGCACCACGGTCGCCACGCCACGTTCCTGTACTGGTGCAACAAGATCCCGCGCGAGCAGCTGTCGGACTATCCGCAGATCCAGGTGCTGCGCGTCTGGTCGCTCAATGTCATGCGCCGCTACGCCGAGGCGGACCAGGTGCTGGCCGATGTCCAGGCGGTGGCGTGCGACCCGGCCCGCGCCGGCGATCCGCAGCTGGTCGAGCGGGTGGAACTCGAGCAGTGCATCCAGCAGGTCCTGCGCGACCAGTGGATGGACCTGGCGCCCCGGGCGCGCGCCTGGCTGCTGCGCTGGCCGCAGGCCGATGCGCTGCATCGCGGCATGGCGTACACGATGATCGGCTGCGGCGAGATCGCCGGCAGCGACTTCGAAAGCGCCATCGAGAACCTGGCCAGCGGGCAGCGGCTGATGGGCGAGGCGCAGGCCCACTACGTCGTGACCTGGGCCAGCATGTGGAAGGCCTCGGCGCTGGCCAAGCAGGGCAACTACCGGCAGTCGCTGTTCGCCTGCGACGAGGCGGTGGCCCAGGTGGCGTCCCACCTGGGCGGACAGACGCCGGCCGAGATCATGGTGCACGCGCTGCGCGGCCTGCTCCTGTACGAACTCAATCGTCTCGACGAGGCCGGCGCCGCGCTCGAGCACGGCCTCACCGCGCTGATCGAACAGAGCTCGGTGGACTCGCTGATCATGGGCATCGTCGCGCTCGCACGCCTGCAGAACGCGCGGCACATGCATCTCGATGCGCTGGACAGCCTGGCCGAGGGCGAGGTCCTGGGCTGGTCGCACGACCTGCCGCGCCTGGCCATCGCGCTGGCCGCCGAGCGCATCGACCTGCTGCTCCGGCAGGGCGAGGCAGCGCAGGCGGGCGAGCTGTGGCAGGCCCTGCAACGCAAGGTGCAGCGGCGCGACTCGGCCGCCTGCAACCTGGCGCTGCGCGACAAGACGCATCGCATCGAGGCGCGCCTGGCCCTGCTGCGTGGTGACTGGGACCGCGCCTGCGAGCGCGTGGATTCCGCGCTGGAGCAGGCCACGCGCACCGGCCAGAAGCGCAAGCAGGTGGAGCTGCTGCTGCTGCAGTCGCTGGCTCGGCGCGGCGGCAAGGACAACGAGCGCGCTTTCGCCCTGCTCAGACGGGCGCTCGAGATCGCGATGCCGCAGGGTTTCGTCCGGGTCTTCGCCGATGAGGGCGCGCCCATGCAGGCGCTGCTGGACGCCTACCGCGACAGCCGGCGCGGCTGCGATGCGCGCACGGCGATGCACGAATACATCGGCCTGCTGACCGAGGTGTCGCAGGCCGAGCGCGCCCGTGACGGCACCGCACCGGCGCAGGACACGCTGTGCGCGCTGACGCGACGCGAGGGCAGGATCCTCGGCAAGCTGCAGTCCAGCCTGAGCAACCGCGAGCTTGCGGATGCCTTGTTCATCACCCAGGGCACGCTCAAATGGCACCTCAAGAACATCTACAGCAAGCTCGGCGTGGCCAGTCGCGTGGCGGCCATCGCCGTCGGACGCGAGCGCGGCCTGCTCGACTGAGAGCCGTCTGCCTGGCAAGCGGAACGAGGTCGGGAAGAAGTCCCGAAAGGGCGCAGGCGATCATCGCGGGCGCCGCGTGGCGCCGCGTGGCGCCAGGTGGCCGGCGGGCGGGCGCGTCGCACCCCGGCATCGCGGCGGTGCCCAGGCGCCGGTGGATGAAACCCAGGAAGGAGATCGAAGCATGAAGAGTCGTCATCTGCTGTGGCCGGCATTGGCCGCAATGGTGCTGGTCGCGTGTGCAAAGCAGGAGGGCGGGGAAACCGGGCAGGGCGCGGTCGCCAATGTCGACGAAGCGCGCATCATCGCGGCCGACCAGGAGCCGGGTTCCTGGATGAGCCACGGTCGCACCTACGACGAGCAGCGCTTCAGCCCGCTGGACAAGATCGGCAAGGACAACGTCGGCAAGCTCGGCCTGGCCTGGCACTACCGGCTCGACGTGGACCGCGCCACCGAGGCCACGCCCATCGTCGTCGACGGCGTGATGTACGTGACCGGCGCGTTCTCGATCGTCAGCGCGCTGGATCCGGTCAGCGGCAAGGAACTCTGGAAGTACGACCCCAAGGTGTCGCGCGACAAGGATCGCGACGGCTGCTGCGACGTCGCCAACCGCGGCGTGGCGGTATGGAAGGGCCGCGTCTATTTCGGCGCCTACGACGGCCGCCTAATCGCGCTCGACGCCAAGTCCGGCGCCAAGGTGTGGGAGGTCGACACCGTCCTCGACGCCAAGCGCAGCTACACCATCACGGGTGCGCCGCGCATCATCAAGGGCAAGGTCATCATCGGAAACGGCGGCGCTGAACTTGGCGTGCGCGGCTACATCACCGCCTACGACGCCGCCGACGGCAAGCAGCTGTGGCGCTTCTTCACGGTGCCGGGCGACCCGGCACAGCCGCCGGAAGACAAGGCGATGGAACTCGCCAAGGGGACGTGGAAGGGCGACCGCTACTGGAAGATGGGCGGCGGCGGCACGGTCTGGGACGCAATGGCCTATGACCCGCAGCTCGACCTGCTCTACATCGGCGTGGGCAACGGCTCGACCTGGAACCGCAGCGTGCGCAGCCCGGGCGGCGGCGACAACCTGTTCCTGTCCTCGATCGTGGCGCTCAGGCCCGGCAACGGCGAATACGTCTGGCACTACCAGACCACGCCCGGCGATCACTGGGACTACACCGCCACGCAGCACATCATCCTGGCCGACCTGGAGATGGGCGACGCCACGCGCAAGGTGCTCATGCAGGCGCCGAAGAACGGCTTCTTCTACATGCTCGATCGCGCCACCGGCGAGCTGCTCAGCGCCGACAAGTTCGCGCCGGCCAACTGGGCCACGCACGTCGACATGAAGACCGGCCGTCCGGTCGAGAACCCGGAGGCCGACTGGAGCAAGGAGCCCAAGCTGGTGTCGCCGGGCCCGATCGGCGCACACAACTGGCAGCCGATGTCGTTCAACCCGCAGACCGGCTACGTCTACATCCCGATGCAGGAGGCGCTGGCGCTGTTCGTGCCGGTCAAGGAGCAGGCGTTCTCGGGCAAGGGCACCTGGCACATGGGCTCCAAGCCGATCGCGCTGCCCGAGGATCCCAAGGACCTGGCCGCCGCGGTGGCCGCGCACAAGGGCCACCTGATCGCCTGGGACCCGGTGGCCAAGAAGGAAGTGTGGCGGCAGTCCTACGTCACGATCTGGAATGGCGGCACCCTGAGCACCGCGGGCGGGCTGGTCTTCCAGGGCACGGCGGACGGTCGCTTCGTCGCCTACGCGGCCGACAAGGGCGAGAAGCTGTGGGAGACGCCGGCCAATACCGGCGTCATGGCCGGCCCGATCAGCTACGAGATCGACGGCGAGCAGTACGTGACGGTCGCGGCGGGTTGGGGCGGGGCGTTCCCGCTGGCCCTGGGTGGCCTGTCCGAGCCGGCCAAGGTGCGGCCCGAGGCGCGCATCCTGACCTACAAGCTCGGCGGCACCGACAAGCTGCCGCCGCCGGACAATACGCCGGTCAAGCTGCCCGAGCCGCCGGAACTCGAGGCCGACGACAAGACGGTGGACGCGGGTCGCGAGCTCTACAACGCGCACTGCGGCATGTGCCATGGCCCGAACGCGATCTCCAGCACCGTGCTGCCCGACCTGCGCTACCTGGCGCCGGAGAAGCACCAGATCTTCCCCGGCATCCTGGCCGGCGCCCTCGCGCAGAGGGGCATGCCCGCGATGATGGACAAGCTCTCGCCCGAGGACGTCGAGGCCGTGCACCAGTACATCATCAAGCGCGCCCACGATCTCAAGAAGGAGTTGTCGGGCGAGCAGCCCCCGGTGCCGGACGCGGCGCCGCTTCCCGGCGTCTGACCCGCTTCCCGGCGTCTGACCCGCGAAAATCCGGCGGGTCTTGGCGCAGGGCGATGCGCAAGCCTGGCTTCGCACGCCCTGCGCGGGAACCGAACGACGCGGTCGCCTGGGCGTCATCCGCGGAGGAGCGGTGACGCTGCGCTTCGGCCATCGCCAACGTAATATGGCGGCCGACTCAGGAAAAAATCCCGACCCATGCCTGCGGGCGTGCAACCGGGACAACGACCAAGGAGAGAAGCGTGAAAAGCCCCATCGTCGCCGCAGGTCTTGTGGTGCTGTTGAGCGTGACCGGATGCGGGGAAAAATCCTCGACCGCGGATTCCGGATCCGCGGCGCCGGCCACCGCGGATGCACCGATCGCGCAGGTCGACACCGCGCGCATCAAGGCGGCGGACAGCGAGCCGGGCGTCTGGCTGAGCACGGGGCGGACCTACAGCGACCAGCGCTTCAGCCCGCTGGACAAGGTCAACGACCAGAACGTCGCCAAGCTCGGTCTGGCCTGGACCTACAAGGTCGACGTGGATCGTGGCACCGAGGCCACGCCGCTGGTCGTCGACGGCATGATGTACACCACGGGGGCGTACAGCATCCTGTACGCGCTCAATGCCAAGACCGGTGAACTGGTCTGGAGATACGACCCCGAAGTGCCGCGCGCCAAGTCCGGCAATGCCTGTTGCGACGTGGTCAACCGGGGTGTCGCGATCAGCGGCGGCAAGGTGTTCCTCGCCGCGTTCGACGGCCGCCTGATCGCGCTCGATGCCCGCAACGGGAAGAAGATCTGGGAGAGCGACGCCTCCGACGGCTCCGGCCGCACCTTGGCGCTCACCGGCGCGCCGATCGTGGTCAAGGACAAGGTGATCATCGGCAGCGGCGGCGCGGAGTTCAACGCGCGCGGTTTTGTCTCGGCGTTCAGCGCGGCTGACGGCGAGCTGCTGTGGCGCTGGTACACGGTGCCGGGCGATCCGTCGAAGCCGCAGGAGACGCCGGCGCTCGATATGGCCGTCAAGACCTGGAAGGGCACGAGGTTCGTCGAGCAGGGCGGCGGCGGCACCGTGTGGAACAGCTTCTCCTACGATCCCGAGGCCAACCTTCTCTACTTCGGCACCGGCAACGGCGTGTCGTGGAACCGCATCGAGCGCGGTGAACCGGCGGACGCCGACAACCTCTTCATCTCGTCGATCGTGGCGCTCAACCCCGACTCCGGCGAGTACGCCTGGCACTACCAGGAAACCCCCGGCGACAACTGGGACTACGACGCCACCGGGACGATCGTGCTGGCCGACCTGCCCATCGATGACAAACCGCGCAAACTGCTGCTGCACGCGCCGAAGAACGGCTTCTTCTACGTGCTGGACCGCCTGACCGGCGAGCTGATCAGCGCCGAGAACTTCGTGCCGGTCAACTGGGCGACGCACGTCGATCTGAAGACCGGCCGGCCGGTGATCGACCAGGAGGCCGCGGACTGGACCAAGGAACCGAAGCTCGTGATCCCCGGCCCGCTGGGCGCGCACAACTGGCAGCCGATGTCGTTCAGCCCCGAGACCGGCCTGGTCTACATCCCGGCGCAGGAAGCGGCCTCGCTGCTGTCGCCGCACAAGGATCCGGAGTTCGACAATCGCGAGGGCGCCTGGAACATCGGCCTGGATCTGCCGTTCCCCGAAGAGGCCGCGGCGATGACCGAGGCGGTGAAGAGCTACAAGGGCCGGCTGCTGGCCTGGGACCCGGTGGCGCAGAAGAAGGTCTGGTCGCAGGAGTACCCGAACATCTGGAACGGCGGCACGCTGGCAACCGCTGGCAACCTCGTGTTCCAGGGCACGGCGGACGGACGCTTCGTCGCCTACTCGGCCGACAAGGGCACCAAGCTGTGGGAAACGCCGGCGAACAGCGGCGTCATGGCCGGCCCGATGACCTACGAGATCGATGGCGAACAGTACGTCACCGTGATGGCGGGCTGGGGCGGCGTGTTTCCGCTGCTCGCCGGCGCGGTTTCCAACAACGCCAAGGTGGAGCCCGAGGCGCGCGTGCTGACATACAAGCTCGGGGGCAGCGGCACGCTGCCCCCGGCGAAGAACAATCCGAACCCGATCCCGGAGCTGCAGGAACTCACCGGCGACGAGAAGACGATCGCTCGCGGCGCCGACCTGTACGGCAACAACTGCTCGTACTGCCACGGCCTGAACGCGATCAGCGGTGGCGTGATTCCGGACCTGCGTTACCTGACGCCGGAAAAGCACCAGATCTTCGCGGGCATCGTGGCGGGCGCGCGGGCGGATCGCGGCATGCCCTCGTTCGCGGGACGCCTGAGCGTCGAGGAGACCGAGGCCATCCGGCAGTACCTGATCCAGCAGTCGCACAAGCTCAAGAGCGACCTGGAAAAGCCTGCCGCCGAGGCCGAGGGCGCTGCCGGCTGAGACGCACCGCGACATCGCAACGAGAAAACGCCCGGCAATGCCGGGCGTTTTCGTTTCCGCCATCCGGGCTTGCCCGCGGGCGTGCCGGCCTGCCCATGCCCGTACCCTGTGCAGACTTCCCGTGAAGCCCCGGAGGCCCAGATGAGCACGCAACCGATCAGCCGCTTTCCCGCGCCCGAACTGGCTTCGCTGCCGGACGATGTCCGCGGACGAATCCTCGCGGTCCAGGAAAAATCGGGCTTCGTCCCGAACGTCTTCCTGGTGCTGGCGCGCCGCCCCGACGAGTTCCGCGCCTTCGTCGGCTACCACGACGCGTTGATGGACCGGTCGGGCGGCCTGAACAAGGCCGAGCGCGAGATGATCGTGGTCGCCACCTCGGGCCTGAACCAGTGCCAGTACTGCGTGATCGCCCATGGCGCGATCCTGCGCATCCGGGCGCGCAATCCGCTGATCGCCGACCAGCTCGCCGTGAATTACCGCAAGGCGGACATCAGCCCGCGCCAGCGCGCCATGCTCGACTTCGCGGTGAAGACCTCGCAGCGTGCCCAGGAGATCGAGGAGGCCGACTACGAAGCGCTGCGCGCGCACGGCTTCGACGACGAGGACATCTGGGACATCGCCTCGATCAGCGCCTTCTTCGCCATGTCCAACCGCGTCGCCAACGCCTTCTCGATGCGGCCGAACGACGAGTTCTACCTGATGGGACGCCTGCCCAAGACCTGAGTCGACGGATCGCTCAGCGCGCCGCCGCGGGCTGGCCCTGCTCCGGCTCGCGCAGCAGCGGCATCAGCGCCCAGACACCGAGCGCCGGCCCGACGCCCATCCAGGGGATCAGCGCTGCGAGCGGGAAGTGCTGCGCGAGCCAGACGAAGAGCTGGATGCTGAGGATCGAGATCGCGAAACCGATGCTGTTGGTCAGGGTCAGCACGCTGCCGACCAGGGCGGGTGGCGAGTTGCCGGCGGTCAGCGCCGAGAACTGGGGCGAGTCGCCGGAGATGCTGATGCCCCAGATGACCAGCCAGGCCGCGAACAGCGGCAGCGGCGCATCGAGCATCCAGGGCGCGGCCAGGCAGCACAGGCCGCTGGTCGCGAGCATCGCGCCGGCCACCGGCGCGCTGCCCAGGCGCTTTGCGATCCAGCCGCCGGCGGCGCAGCCCAGCGCACCCGAGCCGAGCGCGACGAAGGCGGACCACGAGATCAGGGCGGGGCTGCTCAGGCGCGTGGCCAGGATCATCGGCATCAGCACCCACAGCGTGTACAGCTCCCACATGTGACCGAAGTAGCCGAGCACCGAGGCGCGCACCCGGCGATCGCCGCTCACCGCCCACAGCGCGCGAAGCCGTAGTCCCGGCGCGCGCGAGGGCGGCTGCGGCGGCTCCGGGATCAGCAGGAACAGCAGCACGCCGGCGATGGCGGCGATGATCGACACGGCATGGAAGACATCGGCCCAGGGCCAGCCGACCGCCGCTCCGCGCAGCGCGTGCGGCAGGGCGCTGCCCAGCACCAGGGCGCCGACCAGCAGGCCGAGCGCGCTGCCCAGTCCGCGCGGAAACCACTGCGCGGCGATCTTCATGCCCACCGGATAGATGCCGGCAAGGAAGAAGCCGGTGAGGAAGCGCCAGGCGCACAGCGCACCGAACGAAGGAGGCGCGGCCAGTGCCGCGAGCGTGCACAGGGCCTGCGCCAGCGAGCACAGCAGGAACACGTGGCGCGTCGAGAAGCGATCGGCGATCGACAGCAGGGCGAACAGCAGGGCACCGATGATGAAGCCGAGCTGCACCGCCGAGGTCAGCGTGCCGACCGAGGCCGCGCTCCAGCCATAGGCGGCCTGCAGCTCGGGCATCACGGCGTTGACCGCGAACCAGGTCGAGGTGCCGGCGAGCTGTGCCAGCACCAGCACGGGAAGGATTCGACGGGGAGGTGCCGGCGTCGGGGCGACAGGCTTCATGCGGCGTTGCAAGGCGGGCAGGACGACAGGCTGGGGGAAGCCTCGGGGGAGCGTAGCGGGCGGAGGTAGCCGGGTTGGCGACCCTGCGCAGGAGCCGCAGCGTATAGGTGAATGGCCAAGGTTCCGAGCACCACCCCGACGCGAGCGGTCCGGCGCGATGGTTTGACCGGCGCTTCTCCCGCAGGCCATCGACCCCCAGGCATCGGATCCGCCCGCCGCATCGGCCGCGGCAGCTGCGGCCCTGCACTTCCCTGCGCGGTCGCAGCAGGAGTGGGAGGCCGTGCGGGCTGACGCGCGCGGGGCACAGCATCCCGCTGCAAAGCCGGACGCCGCCTAGGCCGGATGCAGGGAAAGCGGGAAGGTTTCGCTCAGGGTCATGACCTGGCCCGAGGCCATCGCGTCGTAGCCGGGCAGGGCGTTGATCACGGCGCGGAACTCGGCGCTGCGCAGTTCCGCCAGGACCGGCTGCATGGTCGGCGCGCTGAGCGTCTCGGCGCGGCAGGCGAAGAAGTAGCGCTCCGAGATCAGCGGCAGGAAGTCCAGGCCGAAGCGCTGCGCCGGCGTCTCCACGCCGAAGCCGGCGTCGGCCATGCCGCTGGCGATATAGGCCGCCACCGCCGCATGCGTGAATTCATGCGTGTCGTAGCCGCGTACGCGCCGCGGGTCGATCTTCTCCTGGCCCAGCATCAGGTCGATCAGCAGGCGCGTGCCCGCGCCCGGCTGGCGATTGACGAAGCGCAGGTCCTCGCGCGCCACATCCGGCCAGCCGCGCACTCCCTTGGGGTTGCCACGCGCGGTCATCAGGCCGAGCCGGCGCGTGGCCAGCAGGATCAGTCGCACGTCGCGCGCGCGCAGGTCGCGCAGGTAATGGGCCAGCGCGGGTTTCTCGTACTCGCCGACCGGGACATGGAAGCCGGCCATGTCGCAGCCGCCGCGGGCCAGTGCGCTGACCGCTTCCAGGCTGGTGCAGTACTTCAGGTCGAGCGGGATCTGCTGGTCGTGGAAGCGGCGGCGCAGGGCCTCGACCGCGAAGCCATGGCTTGCATGCAGGCGCAGGATGCCCTGGGCGTCGGTGAGCGCGCGCTCGATCTCGGCCTCGAGCTCGGAGGCCAGCGAGTCGAACAGCGGCGTCAGGCGCGCGGCGATGCGGCGTTCGGCCCAGACCAGTTTCTCCCCGAGCGGGCTGAGCACCGCGCCGCGCCCGCGTCGACTGCTCAGCAGCGGTACGCCGAAGGCTCGCTGGCCCTCGCGCAGCACGCCCCAGGCATAGCGGTACGACAGGTTCATGCGGCGACAGGCCTCGCGCAGCGTGCCGGCCTCGTCGACATGGACCAGCAGTTCCGCCAGGCGCGGCAGCACGGTCGCGCCTTCGCCATGGTCGAGCTGCCACTGGGGCTTGATCGAGACGCGGAACATGGGCGCAGCATATAGGCTGTAAACAGCCGATAGAAGCGGCAAGTCCCGGCCGATTGTTGGCATCCACGGGCCGCCGGAATACCGTGCGGCATTGATCCGGCGCCCTTTTTCCAGAAATCACGAAATAGGCTCCGGAACCGCCGATACCGCCAGCCGACGCCAGCCCCCCATGAAGCAGGCCCGAACCATCCCCATCAAGCCGGTGCCCGGCGCGAATCTTCCCGCGGGGCAGCGCGCGGCGGTGACCGCCGCCGTGCAGGCGCATCGCGACATGCCGGGGAACCTGCTGCCGGTGCTCCACGCTGTCCAGGACCGGCTGGGCTGGGTGCCGCCGGAGACGATCGCGCTGATCGCCTTCGAGCTGAACCTGTCGCGAGCCGAGGTGCACGGTGTCCTGAGCTTCTACCACGGCTTTCGCAGCCGGCAGCCGGGCCGCCACGTGCTGCAGCTGTGCCGTGCGGAAGCCTGCCAGGCGCGGGGCGCGGCCGCCCTCGAGACGCATGCGAAGAAGACCCTGGGCGTCGACTTCCACGCCACCACCGCCGATGGCGCGGTCACCCTCGAGCCGGTCTACTGCCTGGGCAACTGCGCGCTGGGCCCATCCCTGATGGTCGACGACAAGCTCTGCGGCCGGGTCAGTCCGGCGCGTTTCGATCAGCTGGTCGGGGACATGAGGGCATGAGCCGGATCCGCGTCTTCGTCCCGCGCGACGCCGCCGCACTGTCGGTCGGCGCCGACGAGGTTGCGCACGCCATCGCCGCCGAAGCGGCGCCGCGCGGGATCGAGATCCAGCTGGTGCGCAACGGCAGCCGCGGCATGCTGTGGCTGGAGCCGATGGTCGAGGTCCAGACGCCGCACGGCCGCATCGCCTACGGCCCGGTGGCGCTGGAGGACGTGCCGGGCCTGTTCGAGGCCGGCTTCCTCGACGGCGCTGCGCACCCGCTGCATCTCGGCCCGGTCGAGGCGATTCCGTATTTCGCCCGGCAGCAACGCCTGTGCTTCGCGCGCTGCGGGCTGACCGATCCGCTGAGCCTGGACGACTACCGCGCGCACGGCGGCTACCGGGGCCTCGATCGCGCGCTGCTGATGGAACCCGGCTCGATCGTGATGTGCGTGACCGACGCCGGCCTGCGCGGGCGTGGCGGCGCGGCCTTCCCCGCCGGCATCAAGTGGAAGACCGTGCTGGACACCCCGGCCGGGCACAAGTACATCGTCTGCAATGCGGACGAGGGCGACTCCGGCACCTTCTCGGATCGCATGCTGATGGAGGGCGATCCCTACCTGTTGCTGGAGGGCATGGCCATCGCCGGACTGGCGACGGGCGCCACGCAGGGCTACATCTACCTGCGCTCCGAATACCCCAACGCCTACCGGATCCTGCAGGCCGCCGTCGAGACCGCGCGCGCGGCGGGCTACCTGGGCGCGGACCTGTGCGGCAGCGGCATGCGCTTCGACATCGAGCTGCGCCTGGGCGCCGGCGCCTACATCTGCGGCGAGGAAACCTCGCTGCTCGAATCGCTCGAAGGCCGGCGCGGGCAGGTGCGGTTCAAGCCACCGCTGCCGGCGATCAGTGGCCTGTTCGGCAAGCCCACCGTGATCAACAACGTGATCACGCTGGCCTCGGTGCCGGAGATCCTGGCCCGCGGCGCCGAGCACTATCGCGACCTTGGAGCGGGCCGTTCGCGCGGCACCTTGCCGATCCAGCTGGCCGGCAACATCCGGCACGGCGGGCTGGTGGAAGTCGCCTTCGGCATCAGCCTGCGCGAACTGCTCTACGACTTCGGCGGCGGTACGCTCAGCGGGCGCCCGATCCGCGCCGTGCAGGTCGGCGGTCCGCTCGGTGCCTACATGCCCGAGTCGCAGTTCGACACGGTGCTGGACTACGAAGCCTTCGCGGCCATCGGCGCGATGCTCGGCCACGGCGGCATCGTGGTGTTCGACGACACCGTCGACATGGCGGCCCAGGCGCGCTACGCGATGGAGTTCTGCGCCGTGGAGTCCTGCGGCAAGTGCACGCCCTGTCGCATCGGCTCGACGCGCGGCGTCGAGGTGATCGACCGGCTGGTCGCGGGACAGGAATCGCAGAAACAGGAAATCCTGTTGCGCGACCTGTGCGAGACGATGACGCACGGCTCGCTGTGTGCGCTCGGTGGCCTGACGCCATATCCCGTGCTTAGCGCGCTGGATCATTTTCCCGGAGATTTTCAGCTGGAGGGTGTCCGCCAATGAGGTTTTTCACCGCAAAGGCGCAAAGGGAAAAGAAAGGGCGCAAAGGTGGATGAGAATGAATGCTCGAAATCCATCATTGGCGCCGCGATCGAGGTGCATCGCGTTCTTGGCGCGGGCCTGCTCGAATCAGCCTACGAACGCGCGATGGCGGTCGAGCTCGAGCAACGCGGCATCCGGGCGGCGAGGCAGGTCCTGCTTCCGGTCACTTACAAAGGCGTTGAGCTCGACGAGGCGTACCGCATCGACCTGCTGGTCGAGAATCGCGTCGTCGTCGAGATCAAGGCGGTGTTGGCCTTCGCACCTGTCCACACCGCGCAACTCCTCACCTACCTTCGTCTTGCCGATAAGAGGCTGGGCCTTCTTCTCAATTTTCATTCGGAATCGATGCGGTCAGGAATCAAGCGTGTCGCAAACAACGTGTAGTCCTTTGCGCCCTTTCTTTTCCCTTTGCGCCTTTGCGGTGAATATCCCGGCGTCACGGAGCCAGGCATGAGATCGATAGCCGAAAACGACCTGGGCACTCCTGCCCGCGAATCCGCCAGGCAGGTGACGCTGAACATCGACGGCCGCGCGGTCACGGTGCCCGCGGGCACCTCCGTGATGCGGGCCGCCGCGCTGGCGGACCTGAACATTCCCCGGCTCTGCGCGACCGACCAGCTCGAGGCCTTCGGGTCCTGCCGGCTGTGCCTGGTGCAGATCGAGGGCATGAAGGGGTATCCGGCTTCCTGCACGACACCGGTGGCCGAGGGCATGAAGGTCACGACGCAGAACGGCAAGCTCGCGCAGCTGCGCCGTGGCGTGATGGAGCTGTACATCTCGGATCATCCGCTGGATTGCCTGACCTGCCCGGCCAACGGCCACTGCGAGCTGCAGGACATGGCGGGCGCGGTCGGGCTGCGCGAGGTCCGCTACGGCCACGACGGCGACAACCACGTCCATCGGTACGTGCCCGGCCAGGGCGAGGTGAACCCGCGCTTCGTCGAAAAGGACCAGAGCAATCCCTATTTCACCTTCGATCCGTCCAAGTGCATCGTCTGTTCGCGCTGCGTGCGCGCCTGCGACGAACAGCAGGGCACGCTGGCGCTGACGGTGCAGGGGCGCGGCTTCGATTCGAAGATCGCCGCCAGCGTCGATGAATCCTTCATGGACTCCGAGTGCGTGTCTTGCGGCGCCTGCGTGCAGGCCTGTCCGACGGCGACGCTCACGGAGAATTCCGTGATCGCGCAGGGCCAGGCCGAACACAGCCAGGTCACCACCTGCGCGTACTGCGGTGTGGGCTGCTCCTTCCGCGCCGAGATGCGTGGCGAGGAACTCATCCGCATGGTGCCGAACAAGGACGGCCATGCGAACCATGGCCACTCCTGCGTGAAGGGTCGCTTCGCGATCGGCTATGCGACGCATGCGGATCGCATCACCCGGCCGATGGTCCGCGCCAAGATCACCGACCCCTGGCGCGAGGTGAGCTGGGACGAGGCGATCGCGCACGCGGCCTCGGAATTCAGGCGTATCCAGGCGCAGCACGGCCGTGACGCGGTCGGCGCAATCACCTCCTCGCGCTGCACCAACGAGGAGGTCTACGTCGTGCAGAAGCTGGTGCGCGCCGCCTTCGGCAACAACAACGTCGATACCTGCGCGCGCGTCTGCCACTCGCCCACCGGCTACGGGCTCAAGCAGACGCTGGGCGAATCGGCCGGCACCCAGACCTTCGACTCGGTCATGAAGGCCGACGTGATCATGGTGATCGGCGCCAATCCCACCGATGGCCACCCGGTGTTCGCCTCGCAGATGAAGCGCCGGCTGCGCCAGGGCGCGAAGCTGGTCGTGGCCGATCCGCGCCGCATCGACCTGGTGCGCACGCCGCACATCGAGGCCACGCATCACCTCGCGCTGCGCCCGGGAACCAATGTCGCGCTGATCAACGCGCTGGCGCACGTGGTCGTCAGCGAGGGTCTGGTGCAGGAGGACTTCGTGCGTGCGCGCTGCGATCTCGAGTCGTTCGAGCGCTGGCGCGTCTTCGTCGCGCAGGAGCGCAATTCGCCGGAAGCCACCGAAGGCGTCACCGGCGTGCCGGCCACGGAAGTGCGCGCGGCGGCGCGCCTCTATGCCGGGGCGCCCAACGGGGCGATCTACTACGGACTGGGTGTCACCGAGCACAGCCAGGGTTCGACGATGGTGATGGGCATCGCCAACCTGGCGATGGCCACCGGCAACATCGGCCGCGAAGGCGTCGGCGTGAACCCGCTGCGTGGGCAGAACAACGTGCAGGGTTCCTGCGACATGGGCTCCTTCCCGCACGAATTCCCGGGTTACCGCCACGTGTCGGACGACCAGGTGCGCGGCAGCTTCGAGGCGGAGTGGAAGGTCCGGCTCTCGCCCGACCAGGGCCTGCGCATCCCGAACATGTTCGAGGCGGCGCTCGACGGCGAGTTCCTCGGCCTCTATGTGCAGGGCGAGGACATCGCGCAGTCCGACCCCAACACGCAGCACGTCACCGCTGCCTTGTCGGCGATCGAATGCCTGGTCGTGCAGGATCTGTTTCTCAACGAGACGGCGAAATTCGCCCACGTCTTCCTGCCGGGCTCCTCCTTCCTGGAGAAGGACGGCACCTTCATCAACGCCGAGCGGCGCATCTCGCGGGTGCGCAAGCTCATGCAGCCCAAGTCCGGTGTCGGCGAGTGGGAGGCCACGCAGCGCCTGTCCAACGCCCTGGGCTACCCGATGCACTACACCCATCCGTCCGAGATCATGGACGAGATCGCGCGGCTGACGCCCACCTTCGCCGGCGTGAGTTTCGACAAGATCGACCGGCTCGGCTCGATCCAGTGGCCCTGCAACGAACAGCACCCCGAGGGGACGCCCACGATGCACGTGGACAGCTTCGTGCGCGGCAAGGGCCGCTTCCTGGTCACCGAGTACGTGCCGACGACCGAGAAGGTCAACGCCCGCTTCCCGCTACTTCTCACCACCGGGCGCATCCTGAGCCAGTACAACGTCGGCGCGCAGACACGGCGCACGGAGAACCTGGCCTGGCACAGCGAGGACCGCATGGAGATCCATCCGCACGACGCCGAGGTGCGGGGCGTCGTCGAGGGCGACTGGGTGGGTGTCACCAGCCGCGCCGGCGATACGGTGATGCGTGCCACGGTCACCGACCGCGTGCAGCCGGTCGTGGTCTACACCACCTTCCACCATCCCCTGTCCGGCGCCAACGTGATCACCACCGACAACTCGGACTGGGCCACCAACTGCCCCGAGTACAAGGTCACCGCGGTCGAGGTCGCCCGCGTGAACCAGCCGTCCGAGTGGCAGAAGCGCTACCGCGAGTTCAGCGATCGCCAGCAGGAACTGCTGCGAGCAGCGGACCCGCACGTGGCGGCGAAATAGAAAGAGACTTCACCGCAAAGGCGCAAAGGAAAAGATGAAGCAAAGGACGCAAAGGAAGGATGGTGGGCGCGTGCGCTTTCAGAGCGCGTACGGCCACTACACGCTTTTCTTTGCGTCCTTTCTTTTCCCTTTGCGCCTTTGCGGTGAAAGCTTTTCCCCGTCCGAGAATCCCGCATGACCACGCCCAAGCACTCCGGCGTCCAGGTCTGGCACGAGGACAGCCTTGCGCCGGACCGCGTGGCCGAGGAAGTCCCGGTGGCGCTGCGGTTCAACGGCGAGCCGCACGCGGTGATGATGTGCACGCCCGCCGACCTCGAGGATTTCGCCCGTGGCTTCGCGGTGACGGAGGACATCGTGGCCGGCATCGACGAGATCGAAGGCCTGCAGCTCACCGAACGCGTGGAGCCCGCCGGCTACGAGATCGACCTGCAGATTCCCGCGCTTCGTGCGCAGCAGCTGGGCGGCCGGCAGCGCGGGCTGCAGGGCCGCACCGGCTGCGGGCTGTGTGGTGCGCAGACCATCGAGGCCGCGATCCGTCCGCCGCGCCGCGTCCCGGCCGGAAGCCGGCTGGGCCTGGCCTCGATCCGCCGCGCGCTCGGCGCGCTGAGACGCCACCAGCCGCTGAACGCCGCGACCGGCGCCACCCATGCGGCCGCCTGGGCCACGCCGGACGGACTGATCGTGGCGGCACGCGAGGATGTGGGGCGGCACAACGCGCTGGACAAGCTGATCGGCCACCTGCTCGGGTCCGGACAGGACCTGTCGCGCGGGTTCCTGCTGATCACCAGCCGCGCCAGTTACGAGATGGTCCAGAAGGCGGCCAGCGTGGGCATGCCGGTGCTGGTCGCGATCTCGGCGCCCACCGCCTACGCCGTGCGGCTGGCCGAGGAGGCGGGCATCACGCTGCTGGGCTTC
>CAMLNE010000027.1 GCA_946481265.1 uncultured Panacagrimonas sp.
TGAGCAGGGAGCGCCTGGCGTTCGGACCAAAGGCCGACCATGTCGGGAAAGCGGTGACGATTGGCCGGGTCCCAGTATTCGGCGTCCGGATCGGTGAACACGTACTGCGCGTTCGGAAAGGTCGGCGCCCAGGCACCGTCCTGCAGCATCGTGTTCCAGCCCACGTGATCGACGTGCAGGTGCGTGCAGATGACCATGTCGATCGACTCGCGCGGGAAGCCCGCCTGCGCGAGCGTGTCCAGAAAGGGCGTGGCGAGTCCCGAGAACAGCGGGATGCCGGGCCGCACCTTGTCGTTGCCGGCGCCGGTGTCGATCAGGATGCGGCGGCCGCCGATCTCGACGACGAAGCTCTGCAGGCAGGCGCGCAGTGCGTCGGTCTGCAGGTCGAGGTAGGCCGGCGGGATCTGGCCGCGGATGCGGGCGTAGTCGGCGGCGTCGAAGCCGGCGAACAGGGTCTGGGGCGTCATGAACAGGCCGGACCATTCCTCGATGCGGTGAACACGCGCATCGCCGACCGCGATCGGTGGGCTCATCGTCGTCCTCTCCTCTCGTACGTGCGCCGGAAGCGCCGCCGGCATGTCGCCGGGTATTGAGACCTACTGTCGGGTAACTATAGGCAGGAGAATCCCGAGCGTCCAACCCGGGGAGCATCCGCGAAGCCCCGATAAGGTCATGGACATAAAATCCTACCCGACAGTAGGATGGGCCATGCAGGCCGTGCCGACGGCCCGCCGCATGTGCAGGAGATATCGCATGGATCCGACGATGATCGACGTCGCGCCTTGCCCCGCGGGCGCCGCCATCACCGACCCGCGCGTTCCACCGCGCGAGCGCGTGGTGACGCGCGATCTTCTCGATCGCGGGTGCCGCCAGCACCCGGACAAGATCTTCCTGAAGTTCGGCGACGACGGCGAAGAGTGGAGCTATGCGCAGGTGCGCGCGCTGGCGCGGCAGACCGCGCTCGGCCTGCAGCAGCTCGGTGTGCAGCAGGGCGACCACGTGCTGGTGTGGATGCCAAACAGCCGCGAATGCCTGCGCGTGTTCTTCGCCGTGCAGCTGCTCGGCGCCGTGTTCGTGGCCATCAACACCGCGTACAAGGGTGCGCAGCTGGCGCACGTGATCGACAACGCCGGTGCGAAGCTCGCCGTGGTGCATGCCGGGCTGCTGGAGCGGCTGGTCCAGGTGGACACCGCCTCGCTGCAGGCCGTGGTGGTCGTGGGCGCGCGCGCCGTCGCGCCTGCGCCGCTGAGAACCTTCCACTACGACGAGGCACTGCTGCCGTCCCGCGGCCGGCTCGAAGCCACCGCACGCGCGATCGAACCCTGGGATCCCTGCGCGGTGATCTACACCTCGGGCACGACCGGACCGTCCAAGGGCGTGCTGTGTTCCTACCTGCACCTGTTCAGCAATGCGGGTCCCGAGACCTGGCCCTTCGTGACGGCGGAGGATCGCTACCTGGTCAACATGCCGATGTTCCACATCGGCGGGGTCGGCGGCATCTACGTGATGCTCGCGCGCGGCGCCTCGGTGAGCTTCGTCGAGCGCTTCGACACCGCCAGCTTCTGGTCGGTGGTGCGCGCCACGCAGACCACCGCGGGTTTCCTGCTCGGCGTGATGGCGACCTTCCTGGAAAAGCAGCCGCCAGGCGCTGGCGACCGCGACCATCCGCTGCGCCTGGTGCTGATGGTGCCGCTGTCGGGTGATGTCGCGGCGTTCTCGGCGCGCTTCGGCGTGACGGTGCACACCATCTTCAACATGACCGAGATCTCGTCACCCATCGTCTCCGGTCCCAATCCGTCCGTGCGCGGGACCTGCGGCAAGCCGCGCCCCGGCGTCGAGGTGCGGCTGGTCGACGAGCACGACTGCGAGGTGCCGCGCGGGCAGGTCGGCGAGATGCTGGTGCGCACCGATCGTCCATGGGCGATGAACAGCGGCTACCACAGGGATCCGGTGGCGACCGCGCGGGCCTGGCGCAACGGCTGGTTCCACACCGGCGATGCCTTCCGCGTGGATGCCGAGGGCCATTTCTTCTTCGTCGATCGCATGAAGGACGCGATCCGCCGGCGCGGCGAGAACATCTCGTCGTTCGAGGTCGAGGCCGACGTGATGGCGCACCCGGCGGTGCGCGAGGCGGCGGCGGTCGGCATCGCCAGCGAGCTGGGCGAGGAGGACGTGATGGTGGTGATCTCGGCGGTCGAGGGGAAGGTGATCGACCCGGTCGGGCTGATCGACTTCCTGCGCGCGCGCATGGCGCATTTCATGGTGCCGCGCTACGTGCGCATCGTGGACGCGCTGCCCAAGACGCCCACGGCCAAGGTGCAGAAGAACCTGCTGCGCGAGCAGGGCCTCACCGTCGACACCTGGGATCGCGAGCGGGCCGGCCTGCAGGTGCGCATGGACCGCTTCGGGCGGAACCAGCCGTGAGCGCAACGATGAACGCCCGGACGGCGCTGCGCGAGGCCTCGGTGCCGACCCTGCTCGCCTGCCTGGCCCAGATCACGGGCGAACGTCGCTGGATCGAGCCGCCTTTCCTGCCCAAGCGCGACGTCGCGCTGTTCGCCGATCCGACCGGCGGCCTGGCGCCGGAGCTGCAGGAGCAGGTGCGCACGGCGATGGCGCGGGTGCTCGAGGAACTGGAAACGGGAACGCGCCGCCTCGGCCCGCGACCCGACGACGCGATGATGCTGGACATCATGCGCAGCACCCTCGCCGAGCCGGTGCCGCCCGAATACGTGCCGATGGCGCTCGAGGAGATGGGGCTGGCCGACCGCCGCGTGAGTTGGAGCGGCACGCCGCCGCGCCGGCGCGAGCAGCTCGAGGTGCTGATCATCGGGGCCGGCGTGTCGGGCATCTGCGCCGCGGTGAAGCTCGGCGAGATGGGCATCCCGTTCCGGATCGTCGACAAGAACCCACAGGTCGGGGGCACCTGGTGGGACAACGACTACCCGGAGGCGGGCGTCGATACCCCCAACCACTTCTACTCGTATTCGTTCGCGCCCAAGCTCGACTGGTCCGCCTGCTACTCCAAGCGCGGCGAGGTGCTCGAGTATCTGCTGGACATGGTCGAGCGCCACGCCCTTCGCCGGCACATCCGCCTGCAGACCGAGGTGGTGTCGCTGCGCTGGCACGAGGATCGCCAGCAATGGTGCGTGGTGCTGCGCGATGCCTCGGGCCGTACCTCGGAGAAATGGGCGAGCGTCGTCATCAGCGCGGTCGGGCAGTTGAACCGGCCGAAGATGGCGCCGTTTCCGGGCCTGGAGACGTTTCCCGGCCCCTGGTGGCATTCCGCGCGCTGGCCCGCGGATGCAGAAATCGCCGGCCGGCACGTCGCCGTGGTGGGAACCGGCGCCAGCGCGATGCAGTTCCTGCGCGATGTTGCGGCGCAGGCTTCGCGCGTCACCGTGTTCCAGCGTTCGCCGCAGTGGGCGCGTCACGATGCCGACTACCACTCGGGTGTCGGCGAGGCCGGGTTCTGGCTGCTGCGCAACGTGCCCTTCTATTACGCCTGGTATCGCTTCGCCCTGGTCTGGCGCTTCGGTGACGGCCTGCTGACCACCTTGCGACGCGACCCCGACTGGCCGCATCCCGAGCGCGCGATGAACCGGCGCAACGACCGCCATCGCGAGGCGATGACGCGCCACCTGCTGTCCGAGCTGGAAGGGCGCGAGGACCTGATCGCGAAGTGCCTGCCGGAGTATCCGCCCTACGGCAAGCGCATCCTGGTCGACAACGGCTGGTACCGGGCGTTGCGCCGCGACAACGTGGACCTGGTCACCGAGGCGGTCGATCACGTCGATGGCGCGGCGATCGTCACGGCCGGCGGGCAGCGATACCAGCCCGACGTGATCGTGCTCGCCACCGGCTTCGAGGCCGGCAAGATGCTCGCGCCGATGGACGTGCGCGGCCGCTCCGGCGTGGCGCTGCGCGAGCGCTGGGGCGATGACGATCCGCGTGCCTACCTGGGCACGACGGTGGCGGACTATCCGAACCTCTTCCTGATGTCCGGTCCGAACACGGGCCTGGCGCACGGCGGCAGCCTGATGTTCATGAGCGAATGTCAGAGCCGCTACATCTGCGGCTGCCTGAAGGCGATGATCGAGCGCGACATCGGCGCCATCGAGGTGCGGCCGGAGGTCCAGGACGACTATTGCCGGCGCGTCGACGCCGAACACGCCGAACTGGTCTGGACGCACCCGGGCATGCGCAACTGGTATCGCAACGAGCGCGGGCGCGTGTTCGGGCCGGTGCCCTGGCGGCTCGTGGATTTCTGGCGTATGACGCGGGCGCCGGACCTGTCGGAGTACCGCCTCGCGCCGGCGGCACCGCGATCCGGGCGTCGTGCAGGAGTCGCGTTCGAAACCGAAGTGCAGGGCACCGGGCCGCGCGCGGTCTGACAGGCCGCACCTGAGACGGGCTGAAGAAGCGGGGGGACGGGCGCAGCGCCCTACGCGGCGCCTTTCGGCCGCGGCGCGCCGACCATCTGCAGCACCAGCACTGCCATGCCGTCACAGAGTTCGTCGACCGACAGGCGCCCGGATTCCCGGTACCAGGTGTAGGCCCAGTTCACCATGCCGCCGATGGCCAGCGAGCAGAGCCGCACATCCGCGATCGAGAACTCGCCCTTGGCCATCCCTTCCTCGAGCAGGCGTGCGAGCAGCGCGTCGAACTCGCGGTGCATCCTTTCCAGCGGCGCCCGGATCTGGGCGTCGAAGTTCTTCTGCTCGCGAAAGAAGATCGCGGTGTAGCGCTGCGAATGCAGGATCGTCCGCACGATGGCGCGGATCGCCTGGTACAGGCGCTCGCCCGCCGGACCGCTGCCGTCGAGCGACTGGCGCAGCACCTCGTTGCCCTGCGAGATGCCGCGCTTGCTGATTTCCGCAAGGATCGCCGCCTTGTCCTTGAAGTGGTAGTAGATGAAGGGCTTGGTCACACCCAGCCGCTGCGCCACCATGTCGAGCGTGGTGCGCTGGTAGCCGTGCTCGTAGAACAGTTCGGCCGCCTCGAGCAGGATCTGCTCGCGCTTGAAGGCCATCACCTGTTCGCGCATCGAGGGCGCGGCCGCGCCACGGGAGCCGGCGGCACGCGTGGACTTCGCCGCTGGCGTCCTGGCGGTGGACGGCCGCGGCTTTCGTTTCGGGGTTCGGGGCGTGGACATGCAGGCGGTGCCGGTGGCAGGGGGAGCCCGCGACAAGCGTGGAACGACACGCTACCCGCGAGTAGGGGAATGATACTTCGCCCTGCAAGGCGGACGGCGGCGCGTGTTTCCTAGGTGGGGTGCAGGCGCCGTTCCAGGCGCAGGCCGTCCGCGCCATCGTCGTAGAAGGTGGGAAGGTCCTGCACCGGCAGGTAGCCGCGCCGCGCGTACAGCGCGCGCGCCGCGAGGTTGTCGGCGCGCACTTCCAGGCTCACCGTCGTGCACCCGGCCTCGCGTGCCGCCGCCTCGGCCGCCGCGACCAGCGCATCGCCGATGCCGCGCCCGCGCGCCGGCGATCCGACCACGACCGAATAGATGCGTGCCCGCCGGCTGCCCGCGCGCAGCAGCAGCACGAGGTTGCCGAGCAGATCCTCGCCGCTGGCCGCGACCAGCACGCGCGCGGCAGGCGAACGGATGAAGCGGCGGATGCTGCGGATCGACATCCGGTCGGAGGGAAACAGGGTTTCCAGTGCCAGCATCGCCGGCGCGTCGGCGGGTGTGGCGGCGCGGATCCGCAAGCCGGTATCGCCTGGCGCGGGCTCGCTCATCGCCTTCAGCGCGTGTCCTTGGTGCGCGCCTCAAGGCGCTGCACGAAGAACTCCATCACCTTGCGGTACAGCGCTTCCTTGAGGAACAGGTCCTCCACGCCGTAGTCGAGGTTCGGGTTGTCATTGACCTCGACCACCTTGACCACGCTGCCGAACTGCTTGAGGTCCACGCCGTAGAGTCCGCCGCCGACCGCACGCGCGGCGCCTACCGCGATCCTGAGCACGTTCTTCGGCACGTCCTTGATGTCGAGGGTCTCGTGGTTGCCCTCGTGCTTGGTGGCACCCTCGCGCTTGACCACCTGCCAGTGGCCCTCGGCCATGTAGTAGCGGCAGGCGTACAGCGGCTCGCCGCCGAGCACACCGATGCGCCAGTCGTACTCGGTGGGCTCGAAGGACTGGCCGATGATGATGTCGCTGCGCTCGAGCAGCTCGCGCGTCTGGCGCTTGAGCTCGGCCTCGTTGTCCACCTTGATCACGCCCCGCGAGAACTGCGAGTCGGGCTGCTTGAGCACGCAGGGAAAGCCCAGCTCGCGCGCCACCGAGGCGACGTTGCCGCGATGGATCAGCACGGTCCGGGGCTGCGGGATGCGGTGCCGGTCCATCAGCTCGGCGAGGAACACCTTGTTGGTCGCGCGCAGGATCGACACCGGGTCGTCGACCACGATCAGGCCCTCGCGCGCGGCGCGCCGCGCAAAGCGGTAGGTGTGGTGGTTGACCGCGGTGGTCTCGCGGATGAACAGCGCGTCATATTCGGCGACATGCCCGTAGTCGGACTTGTCGATGAAGTCCACCTCGAAGCCGAGCTTCTCCGCGGCCTTCTCGAACAGCTTGAGCGCGCGCGCATTGGACGGCGGCTCCTTCTCCTTGTCGTTGACCAGGATCGCGAGGTCGTAGCGCGCGGCATCCCTGCGCGCACGCGGCATGCGGCGGCGCGTGAAGTAGTTGCGTGCCGCCTGGTACATCAGCTCGTGGTGCGAGGTGGGCACCTCGCCCAGCGCGATCGGACCGAGCACCGCGACCCGCCATTCGTCACCGCGGTGGACGAAGGTCGCCTGCAGCAGCGGCGCGGGGAACAGGTTGAACAGGGCGCGTGCCAGCCGCTCGTGCCGTTTCGACGGCGAATTGCCGAAATAGACGTTGAGCACGTATTCGGCCGAGCCGATGCGCGCCAGGCTGGACTGGATCAGTTCCTCGATCTCGTCGTTGAGCACGCTCGGGGCTTCGGCGAGCTTCAGGTCCTGGATCGTGGTGATGTCGGGCAGCGGACGATGCCCGCGCGCGCCAGCCAGCAGGGACACGTAGTAGCCGGTGGTCTGGTAGCCGAAGCTGCGACACAGGTTGTAGACGCGCACATTGCGCGCCAGGGTCTCGGGCTCGAGCGAGAGGTATTCCCAGGCAGTGACGATCTGCATGCCGGGGATCTGCAGGGGCCAGTCGGCGCGACTGTCGACGACGACCAGGCCGCTCATGCCCGTGCGCCCCGCACCGCGGCCTCGAGGGCTGCGCTGGCGCGGCGATCACCCGGTCGGCGATCGGAAACGGGACGGAGCGCCGCGGTCGCGCGTGGCCGGCGTCTCATGGGAGCAGCGGCTCCGGGGGTTCTTCGGCGCAGGGTTCGGGCATTGAGACGGCGATCGTTCGAAGGGGTGGGGCGACCGCGCGCGCATGCTAGCAAAGAGTGTCGCGCCGCAACTCGAAAGCGCCGGCAGCGTGTTGCCAAAGGCGCGGGGTCGGGCTTACCGTCGCCGCGTCCGGCGCGCGCCGCCATCGCCCCATGATCCTCATGCCGCATCTGCGTACCTGGTTCGCCGCGACGATCGTGGCCCTCGCGGCCACCCCGCTGATCGCCGCCTCCCTGCCAGTGACGGTCGAGCGCTTCGAGGGCGAGGTGGTGCAGGTCGACGGCACGGTGCACAGCGGGGTCCTGCCCGGCAAGACGCTGCCGTCGGGGTCGCAGATCCACACCGGCAAGGACGGGCGGGCGCAGCTGCTGCTGCACGGAGCGCCGACCCTGGCGGTCGGCACGGGTGCCGACCTGCTGCTGCACAGCATGGACGGGGACGTGCTGCGCCTGCGCATCGCCAGTGGCGCGCTGCGGATCGATACGCGAGCCGCGCCGGGCGTGCCGGCGCGCGACGTGCGACTCAACGCCGGCGATCTGCGCCTGCGTGTCTCGGGCGCCGACGCCTGGATCGAGATGGACCCGGACGGCGGTCAGGTCTGCCTGATCGCCGGTGTCGTCGAGGCGCAGCAGCCCGGCGCCACGGTGCGGCTGGATGCGCCGGGCCAGTGCCTGCGCCAGTCGGGCCGGATCGCGCAGTGGTCGATGGTTCCCATCGCCGTGCTCGAGGAGCGCGTCGCACTGTTGCGCGTGAGCCATCCGGTCGTCGCGCTTGCACCGCCTCCGCCACGCCCGCAGATCAAGGCGCTGCCGCTGCCGGCCGAGGCGCAGGGCGCCGGATCGGTGACACCAGCCCAATCGGCCGCGCCCGCGGCGGCGTCGATGCCTACGGCAAGGGAAAGCGGCACCGGGACGGCGGCGATGCCGCCGCCGGTGGCGCAGGCCCCGGTCGCGCCGGCCGCGTCGCCGCCAAAGATCGAGATCGCGGTGGAGAAGGTGCAGGCCGCGCCCGCGTCGGCCACGTCCCGACCCGTGAAGCCCGCAGCCGCCGGCCCGGTGCCGCAGCCGCCGGCCGATCCGCATGCGCCCGCCGCCGCACAGGGCCTCGCCGTGGCCCAGCCGGGGTCCGTGGAGGTGGCCGTCATCGCCGATCCGCCGAAGCTGTGGCAGCACGTGCCGCCGGTGATCGTGATCCCGGCGCCAGCCGAAACGCCAGCCGAAACGCCAGCCGAAACGCCCGCCGCGACCGTCACGCCCGAAGCCGCGGAACCGGCCGTCACGGCCGCAGCGGCGACCGCGTCAGCCGAAGTGGTCGAAGCTGCGCCGCCGGCGGACGTGCCCGCGCCCGCGTTGCCGCCCGCCGCCGGCGCGATGGCCGTCGCCGTCGCCGCGGCCGAAGCGCTGTCGGTCGCCGACCCGGTCATCGCCAGCAGGCAAGAGCCTGCAGCCGACGCCACGCCCCCCACGCCTGCGGCCGATCCGGTCCAGGTGGCGGCCGCCGCTCCGGCCGGCTCGGAGGCGCCTGCCGACGATCCGCGCCGCTGGCGCGTGGTGCTCGGCTCGATGCCGGAGCCCGAAAAGGCGGAGATCGAAGCGGAGCGCCTGAATGCGCGCGGCTGGGCGGTGGACGCGCGCGAGTACCGCGTGGGTGACCGCCACGGCTATCGCATCGGGTTCGGCGATTTCAGCACGCGCGACGAGGCGCAGAAGGCGCTGGAGGAATTCGTGGCGCAGTACCCGGAGGCACCGGCCTGGCTCGCCCGTTACTGATTCTTTCCCCGTGGCCCGGACCCGGGGGCGGGCAGCTTCGTTCCGGCGCGCGGGCTAGGGTGCGCCGCGCAGGCTGATCACCGGCCAGCCGCGCTCTGCGGCGACGGCGCGCAGGCGATCGTCGGGATCCACCGCGACCGGTGCATCGGCCAGCAGCAGCAGCGGCAGGTCGTTGTGGGAATCCGAGTAGGAGCTGAGGTGGGTCGGCGCCTCGGGCAGCGTGGCGATCCACTGCTTCAGGCGGGTCACCTTGCCATCGCGGAAATTCGCCAGGCCGGCCAGCTCGCCGGTGTAGCGGCCGTCGACCAGCTCGGGGTCGGTGGCGATCAGCGCATCCACGCCCAGCAGCTCGGCGATCGGCTCGGTGACGAAACGGTTGGTCGCGGTGGTGATCAGCAGGCGATCGCCCTGGGCACGATGCCGCTCCAGCAGGGCCGGCGCCAGGGGCGCGATGATCGGCTCGATACGCTCGCGTACGAAGCGCTCGCGCCAGGACAGCAGGGTGGCCAGCGGATATTGGGCGAGCGGCGCGAAGGCGAAGCGGCAGAACGCCTCGATGTCCAGCGTCCCGTTGCGGTAGTCGTCGTAGAAGATCTGGTTCTGGCGCTCGTAGCGTTCGCCGTCGACAGCGCCGACGTCGACCAGGAAGCGGCCCCAGAGGTAGTCGCTGTCGGCAGCGAGCAGCGTGTGGTCGAGATCGAAGATGGCCAGGCGCATGGGCCGCGCAGTGTCCCGGTTTCAGGGCCGTCGCGCCAGTGCATGCTTTCGCCTCCGCGGGGGCACGTGCACAATCGGCCGACGCTTCCGACGTTTCACATCGTGATCGACGCAGACGGATTCCGCCCCAATGTCGGCATCATCGTGGCCAATCCGGCCGACGAGGTACTGTGGGCGAAGCGCGTGCGCCAGGACGCCTGGCAGTTCCCGCAGGGCGGCATCCAGTACGGCGAGTCGCCCGAGCAGGCGATGGCGCGCGAGCTGCACGAGGAGCTCGGCCTGTCGCTCGATCATGTGGCGGTGCTCGGTTCCACCGCCGGCTGGTACAGCTATCGCCTGCCCAGCCAGTACATCCGCCGCGGTCGCGGTCGCACCTGCATCGGCCAGCGCCAGAAGTGGTTCCTGCTGCGCCTGCTCGGTTCCGAGAGCCTGGTGCGCTTCGACGCGGGCCCGCAACCGGAGTTCGAAGGGTGGCGCTGGGTCGACTGGTGGCTGCCACTCAACGAGGTCGTCGAGTTCAAGCGCGAGGTCTATCGCAGCGCCCTGAGCGAGCTGGCGCCGCTGCTCGGTCGCTCTCCCTCGACGCCCACGACGGCCGATGCGATATGAGGTCCTGCTGATCTGCGGCGTGCTCGTGCTTGGCGGTTGCGCCACGCTCAACGAGTCCGAATGCCGCTCGGCCGACTGGTCCCAGCTCGGCGCCCGCGATGGTGGCCTCGGCTACTCGCGCGACCGCCTGCAGGACCACCGCAAGGCCTGCTCAGAGTTCGGCCTGGCCGCGGACGACGCGGCCTGGTCGGAAGGCTACGCCGCCGGCCTGGCGGACTACTGCACCGCCGACAACGGCTACCGCGTCGGTCGCCAGGGCGGACACTACGCGAATGTCTGCCCGGCGCAGGCGGAACGCCGGTTCGTGCCGGCCTACGAACTGGGTTGCGAGACCTACGATCTCGAGCGGGAGATGGAAGAACTCGACCGGCGTATCGAGTCGCTGCAGGCGCGGCTGATCGGCGACAAGATCGACGATGGCGTGCGCGTCGACGTGCGCCGGCAGCTCGCCGAGCTCTACAACCGCTCGCACTGGTTGCGACGCTCGCTCGACCGCCTGGACGCCGAGTGGCGGCGCCGTTCCTGGATCGACGCACCATGATGCTGACCGTGCCGGACCTGCTGGGCGCGTCGGAAGTCGCCGATATCGCCGCCGCGTTGATGCAGGCCGACTGGGTCGACGGGCGCGGCACCGCCGGCCATGTCGCGGTCAAGGCCAAGGACAACCGCCAGCTCGCGCCGGGCCATCCGCTCGCCGAGCGCATCGGCAAGCGGATCCTCGAAGCGTTGTCCCGCCATCCGGCGGTGATGTCGGCCGCGCTTCCGTTCAAGGTGCTGCCGCCGCGTTTCAATCGCTACGAGGGGGGCGGCCAGTACGGCGATCACGTCGACAGCGCCGTGCTCAGCGTTCCCGGCAGCAGCCACCGCGTGCGCTCCGACATCTCGGCGACGCTGTTCTTCAGTAATCCGCAGGAGTACGAGGGCGGCGAGCTGGTGGTGCGCGATCACTACTCGGAACAGCGGGTCAAGCTCGCCGCAGGATCCCTGGTGCTGTATCCCGGCACCAGCCTGCACCGCGTGACACCGGTGAGCACCGGCGTGCGGCTGGCCTCGTTCTTCTGGATCCAGAGCCTGGTGCGCGACGACACGCAGCGCAGCGTGCTCTACGACCTCGACCAGTCGATCCAGCGCCTGCGCGCGGCGGGCGCGGCCGATGCCGAGATCGCACGCCTGACCGGCGTCTACCACAACCTGCTGCGCTTCTGGTCGGAGACCTGAGCCGTGCTGCCCGTTCTTCGGCAGATCCCGCCGCACGTGGTGGCGCTGGCCGACTACGAGCCGCTGGCGCGCGAGCGCATGACGGAGGCGGCCTGGGCCTACCTCGTCGGCGGCGCGGCGGACGAGATCACGCTGCGCGAGAACCGCGCTGCCTTCGATCGCCTGCGCCTGCAGAACCGGGTCCTGCGCGAACTGGCCGGCGGCCACACGCGGCTGTCGCTGCTGGGATGCGAGTTCGAGCATCCGATCCTGCTCGGTCCGGTGGCGTTCCAGCGGCTGGCGCATGAGCAGGGCGAACGCGCCGCGATCACCGGCGCGGCGGCGCTCTCGGCGGGCGCGGTGGTGAGCACGCAGGCCAGCGTCCGTCTCGAGGAGCTCGTGCCGCTGGCGCGCGCGCCGCTGTGGTTCCAGCTCTACATCCAGCCCGATCGCGACTTCACCGTGGAGCTGGTGCGGCGCGCCAAGCGCGCGGGCTATGCGGCGCTGGTGCTCACCGCCGATGCGCCGGTGAACGGCGCGCGCAACCGCGAGCAGCGCGCCGGGTTCACCGTGCCCGCCGAGGCGCGCGCAGTGAACCTGGAAGGCATGCGCGTCCCCGCCGGACACGTCGCGCGCGCCGGCGCGAGCACGCTGTTCTCCGGGCCCTTGCTGGAGCAGGCGGCGACCTGGAAGGACCTGGCCTGGCTGCGCGACCAGACGCGCCTGCCGATCGTACTCAAGGGCGTGCTGGCGCCCGACGATGCGCGCCGCGCGCTCGACGCGGGCATCGGCGGACTGATCGTCTCCAACCACGGCGGCCGTACGCTGGATACGCTGCCGGCGACGATCGACGCGCTGCCGGCGGTGGTCGAGGCGGTCGGCGGACAGGTACCGGTGCTGCTCGATGGCGGCATCCGTCGCGGCACCGACGTCCTCAAGGCGCTGGCGCTGGGGGCGAGCGCGGTGCTGCTGGGTCGCCCCTACGTCTACGGGCTGGCCGCAGCGGGCGCCGTCGGCGTGGCGCACGTGCTGCACATCCTGCGCTCGGAGTTCGAGATGGCGATGGCGCTTACCGGCTGCCGCGACCTGGCCTCGATCGACCGGTCGGTGCTGTGGAAGGCGGGCTGAAGACCGGGTTCACGCGGCAGGACAGGCAGATCACGTCCTGCGCGGCTGCGCGACGGTCGTGACGCACGCAAAAAAGCCCCGTTGCCGGGGCTCGGAATGCGGACTCCAGTGGCTCAGAAGCGCACGTCGGCGCTGAGGATGAAGGAGCGCGGATCGCCCAGGAAGACGCGGTTCATGCCCCAGTTGCCCGAGGTCGCGTAGACCTCGTCGGTGAGGTTGTCCACGTTGAGCCGCAGCCGGATCTTCGGCGTGACGTCGTAGGACGCCATCGCGTTGAAGACGGTGTAGTCCGGCAGCTTGCCGTACGCGTTGCCGAGCGGACCGCCGTTGGGAATGATGCGGTCGGCGTCGTCCGGGCGGCCGGCCCAGGATTCGTCGACGTGCTTGAGGCCGGCGCCGAGCGTCAGGCTGGACGCGAAGCGGTACGTGGTCCAGAGGTTGGCGGAGAACCGCGGCGTGAACGACAGCTCGTCGCCGGCAGTGCCGTTCTCCAGGATCAGGGTCGGGCAGGCGGCGGCCGCTGCGCCCGACTGATAGTCCCCGGGATTCGCCCGGCAGCGCGCCTCGTCGAGGAAGGCGCTGTGCCTGCGCTCGCTGTCCAGGAATCCCACGCCGGCCAGCAGCGACCAGGCCGGCGTGATCCTGCCGCTGGCGCTCAGCTCGATGCCTTCGACGATCTGCTTGCCGTAACCCTTCAGCGTGGCGTCCTCCTCGTCTCCCTCGATGCCGGTAATGGCCACCCGGCGGCGCTCCGTGCGGAAGGCGGCCAGGGAGGTGGACAGGCGGCCGTCGAACAACTCCCACTTGGTGCCGACTTCATAGTTGACGGCACGCTGGATCTTGGCGTCCTCGTTGTTCTGGCCGGTGGAGCCCGGGAAGGCGTTGTCGCCGGTGCGCGAGATGTCCGGGTTGGACAGGAACGAGGCCGGCGGCAGCGAGGACACGCCGATGGCGGCGTACACGCTTCCATTCGGTGCCGGCTTGTAGACCACGCCGAACTTGCCCCCCACGGTGGTCTCGCTGAAGTCGTAGCCGTCGAGCATGCTGGTCGGCGTGCCGTCGACATTGCGGCTGTCCAGTTCGACCTCGTAATGCTCGGCGCGGACGCCGGCGTTGATCTGCCAGTGCTCGTTGAACTCGATGGTCTTGTAGACATACGCCGCAACCGTGCGGATGTCGGCCTCTCCGGTCTGCGTCGCGGCCGGTATCGTCGCCGGCCCCACGCGGCCCGGATCCGGATCCGTGACGGAAACGCTGCCGGCATCGGCGGTCCCGAAACGATCCGCCTCGGAGGTTTCGCGGGTGATCTCCAGGCCCGTCGAGATGTAGTGCCTCATATGCCCGGTCTCGTAGGCATATGAGAGATTGGAGAGGTTGGAGACATTGGTGTTCTCGCGGGCGTAGCGCTGCATTTGCGTGGTCACCAGGCGAGTTGCGCTGTCGTAGCCGGTCGGCACGACATAGCGCGCGTCGCGCTCGGTCTGCGACCAGCGCAGCTGGTTGCTCAATGTCAGACCGTTCGAGAAGTGGTGCTCGATGCGTCCGAGCAGGGCGTGGCTGTCGGTGTCGTCATGGTCCGCGGACAGGCCGTAGAACAGGTCGCGCTCGTCCTCGTCCAGCGAGGAATCCTCGCGCACGGTGCCGTCGACGAAGGCCGCGGGGACGCCCCAATCCGGAAGATCCTCCGACTTCAGGTATTGGTAGCCCAGGACGAAGCGCGTCGGCCGGTCGAGCCCGAAGCCGATCGAGGGGGCGAAGCCGAGCGTCTTCTTCTCGACCTCCTCGCGCCCGGCGACACCGCCATCCTGCAGCAGCAGGTTGACGCGGCCCGCGGTGCCGTCGGCGAGCACCTTGTTCATGTCCAGGGTGCCGCGCAGGCGTTCGTCGGAATGGTATTCGTCGAAGCCGACGCTGAAGTTGCTGTCGTAGCGATCCTCGAGCCGGGGCGCCTTGGTCGACAGGTTGATGTAGCCGCCGGCACCGCTGCGGCCGTTGTCCGCCGCGGGCCCCTTGATCACCTCGACCTGCTCGGTGTTGAAGACGTCACGGCTGTAGTTGCCGGAGTCGCGCACGCCGTCGATGAAGATGTTCCCGGAGCTGTCGAAGCCGCGCATGCTGAAGTTGTTGGTATTGCTTCCGAAGCCGTTCTCGCCGGCACTGAAGCTGATGCCCGGCGTGTTGGTGAGGACGTCGGTCAGGTCCTGCGCGCCCTGCTCGCGGAAGATGGCCTCCGGAATCACCGAGATGGTCTGCGGGGTGTCGAGCAGCGGCGCCATGTACTTGGGCGAGCGCGGCTCCTGCTGGTGGGCCCCGGTCACCGTGATCTGGGGGAGAACCGCCGTGCCTTCGGGCGCGGACGCGGCATCCGCGGGGGCGGCCTGGGCGAGCGCGGACTGGAAAGGAAGGGCGCCGAAGGCACCGCCGAACAGGATGGCGGCGGTGATCGGACGAAGCCGGAATCGGGACGGAATACGGGTCGGGTGCATCGGGGTTCCCTGGTTTTTTCTGATGGGTCGGACGACGCGGAGCGGAAGGTGCCGTGCGGGTCGAGGACCGGGTTTGATGTCTTGTGCAGCGGCGGAGCCGGCCGCAATGTCGCGGTCGGACTCAGGAACGCGGCGGACCCTGCGGCAGATAGAGGCGCCCGCGCGATGGCACGGCCGGCTCAAGCCCGGTGGCGGCGATGGCAATGGCGATCGCCGGTGCCGGAGCCGCTGCTGCAGTCCTCGCGGCAGGCAGGATGATCGTGCGCTCGGCCCGGAGCCTGGAAGACGGCAGCGCGTGTGCGGCCGCGGCGACCCTGTCCGCCTCGAATCCCGGGGCACGGTTGCCGTCCCCGAAGATGCCCGGTTCCTCGAGCACGACACCGGGATCGGCGCTGTTGCCGGAGCGGCCGGTCAGGGCGGGCGATGAGCGATCCATCGGACCGGCGATGACCAGGCTCCCCACGATCAGCAGGGCAAGCAGGATCCAGGGCAGCCTCACCGGGGATACGGGGCCGATCCGTTGCGCTGGATGCTCCGGGCCGGAAGGGAGGCTATGCATGCCGCGAAGCGTAGATGAGTACCATTCTCATTACAATTCAATGTCGAATGTCGAGGCGGTCCCGGCAGATATCGGGCGCCGCGCAAAGTGTTTGACAATCATTCGCATTAAGTTTTATGGTCCGGCCGCCATGATCGTCTGCATCTGCAAGGCCGTTTCCGACAAGCACATCCGCCGCGCCGCGAGCGAGGGTGTGGTCCGGCTACGCGACCTGAGCCGCGAACTCGGCCTCGGCACCTGCTGCGGGAAGTGCGTTCCCGAGGCACGCGAGGTCCTGTCCCAGGCAGTCGGATCCCGCCCGATGGAACTGGGCGAACTGCTCTCGCCGTCGCTGCTGCAAGCCTCGGCCTGAGGGGCAAGCCCCAGCCGATGCAGCTGAGAATCGCAAGCAAGAGCAGTTGAAAATCTTTCTTCTTCAGTAACTTAGATTGGACTTAAGCGCGGTTGGCGGCTAGACTCGCGGTCTACCCCCGGCCGGATGAGCTCCCATGCGCGGTGATGCCAAGGTCCTCGAGTACCTCAATCTCGCCCTCAAGAACGAACTCACCTCGATCAACCAGTACTTCCTGCATGCTCGCATGCTGGACAACTGGGGCCTCAAGAAGCTCGGCAAGCTCGAGTACGAGGAATCGATCGACGAGATGAAGCATGCCGATTCGCTGGTGAAGCGGATCCTGTTCCTGGAAGGCCTGCCCAACCTGCAGGACCTCGGCAAGCTCTACATCGGCGAGGACGTCAAGGAAGTCCTCGAGTGCGACCTCAAGCGGGAGATGGAGGGCCACCCGCTGTACAAGGAGGCCATCGCCCACTGCGAGACGGTGCGCGACTACGTCACCCGCGAGCTGCTGGTGGACATCCAGGAGAGCGAGGAGGAACACATCGATTTCATCGAGGAACAGCTCGGCCTGATCGACCGGATGGGCTTGCAGAACTACGTGCAGACCGCGACCGGCGAGCTCGAGCCCGCGGGCTGACCGACAGCGGTCCCCGCACAGAAAGATGCCCCGCACTGCGGGGCATTTTTCTGTGCGCAGAAGCGGCTCAGAACGGCTTGACCATCACCAGCACCACCGTCGCGATCAGCACCACGGCGGGCACCTCGTTGGCCCAGCGCCAGAACAGCGCGGAACGCGTGTTGGTGCGCGCCGCGAAGCGGCGCAGGTTCACCTTCAACCAGCCGTGGTAGCCGGACAGGGCCACCACCAGCGCGAGCTTGGCGTGCAGCCAGCCCATCTTCAGGTACTCGGGGATCAGGGTGAGCATCCAGATGCCGAACGCCCAGGTGAGCACCATGCCGATGGTCGCCATGGCGTAGAGCTTGCGCTCCATCGTGCAGAAGCGCTGGTGTCCGGTCTCGTCGGCGGTCTCCACGTGGTAGACGAACAGGCGCGGCAGGTAGAACAGGCCGGCGAACCAGGTGACCATGAAAATGACGTGGAAAGCCTTGATCCAGAGCATTTCGGGAAGAGAGCGAAGGAGCCGGGCGCGGCATCGGGCCGGCGTGAAGGGCGTATTCTAGGCGTGCCGCGCAGGTCGCGGCCCCCACTTTCTCTTCCAGCAGCACTGAAATGATCAAGGTCGGTATCGTCGGCGGCACCGGTTACACCGGCGTCGAGCTCCTGCGTCTGCTTGCATTGCACAACGGTGTGCATATCGAGGTGCTGACCTCGCGCCAGGAGTCGGGCAAGCGGGCGGACGCGCTGTTTCCCCAACTGCGCGGCCACTGCGAGGCGGTGTTCGAATCGCCGGACATCGAGCGGCTGGCCACCTGCGAGGCGGTGTTCTTCGCCACGCCGCACGGCACCTGCATGCAGATGGCGCCACAGCTGATCGATCGCGGCGTGCGCATCATCGACCTGTCCGCCGACTTCCGGCTGAAGGATCGGGAAACCTTCCAGCGCTGGTACAAGCAGCCGCACACGGCGTTCGACCTGCTGCAGGAGGCCGTCTACGGCCTGCCCGAACTCGACCGCTTCGCCATCGCGCACGCGCGGCTGGTGGCGAATCCCGGCTGCTATCCGACCGCCGTGCAGCTCGCGCTGATGCCCTTGCTCGAGCTCGGCGCGATCCAGACCGACGGCATCATCGCGGACTGCAAATCCGGTGTGAGCGGCGCCGGGCGCGAGGCCAGGGTCGGTTCGCTGTTCTGCGAGGCTACCGACAGCCTCAAGGCCTACGGCGTGTCGGGGCACCGTCATCTGCCGGAGATCGAGCAGCAGCTCGCCGTCTTTGCCGGAGAGAACGTGCAGGTCACGTTCGTTCCACACCTGGTTCCGATGAGCCGCGGCATCTACGCCACGGTGTACGTGCGGCCGAAGGATCCGGACATGGATTTCCAGTCCAGCTTCGAGCTTCGCTACAAGGGCGAGCCGTTCGTGGACGTGATGCCGGCGGGCGAACTGCCGGAGACGCGCAGCGTGCGTGGCGGCAATGTCTGCCGGATCGCCCTGCAGCGGGCGCCGGATCGCCGGACGCTGGTGATCCTGTCCGCCATCGACAACCTCGTGAAGGGGGCCTCGGGCCAGGCGCTGCAATGCTTCAACCTGATGTTCGGCTTCCCCGAGACACAGGGCCTCGACGCGCCGGCGCTGGCGCCCTGAACGGGCGAGCGCGTGCAGCATCGGATTGTCGTCCGGCGACGCCGCCGGCCCTGGGTCTGGGCGGTTGCGGCAGTGCTTGGGCTGGCGCTGCTGGCCGGCGCCGGGTACGCGGCCTGGCAGCTGTGGGGAGCGGATCGCGAGCCCTGGATCCTGCCCGGGCCCGGAGTTGAATTCCGGGACTGGCGCGAGGAGCGCCGGCACCTCATCCGCGAGCTGGCCGCCGCGCGCAAGCAACTGGTCGAGCTCAAGGGCCGCGGTGCCTTCGAGAAGCAGTCCTGCCAGATCGACGCCCAGGCCTGCGAGGCGCTGCGCGGCAGCATGGCCGGGCTCGAGGCGGAGGTGGCGGAGTTGCGCGAGCAGGTCGCCTTCTACCGCAACGTCTCCGCGCCCGAACAGGAGGTGCGCGCCGGCGTGCGCGTGATGCGCCTGCTGCTGCGGCCGGGATCGGGCCCGCGGAACTGGGCGTACGAGCTGGTGCTGGTGCAGCCGACGCGACGCAACCGCACCGTCAGCGGCCGCTACGACCTGCGCCTCACGGGCATGACCGGCAGGCAGGTCAAGACCCTGGGCCTGGACCAGCTCGAGCCCGCTGCCCCGGCCGAGCGCAGCTTCTCCTTCCGCTCGTTCGAGGCGTTCAGCGGAGAGCTGGATCTGCCGGCAGGATTCCTGCCGTCGCGCCTTGCGGTTACGCTGCGGGTACAGGACGGCAAGGGCGAGACGGTCGAGGTGGAGGAAAGCTTCGACTGGGCACGCCTCGCCGCGGGCCCATCAGGGAGTCGGGAATGAGCCTTTTCGGAAAGGATGGCGGCGGGAAGCCGCGCAAGCGCAAGCCGGGGATGGTGGACACGCTGGTCGGCAGCAACACCGAGATCCGCGGCGACGTGCTGTTCACCGGCGGCCTGCACGTGGACGGACGCATCAAGGGCAAGGTGCTTGCCACTCCCGGCGATCCGGCCACGCTCTCGGTGAGCGAGGGCGGCGCCATTGAAGGCGACGTGAGCGTCCCCATACTCACCGTCAACGGACAGGTCTCCGGCAACATCTACGCGAGCGAAAAGATGACGCTGGCGTCGAACGCCCGGGTCACCGGCAATGTCTACTATCACCGCCTCGAGGTGCAGGCGGGCGCCGAGGTCAACGGGCAGATGGTGTTCGACCCGCAGGGCGATCGCGTGCCGGCCTCGATGAACGAGACGCGCGAGGATGTGGCAGTGGGCGACGTGCGTGATCTGCGCCGTCCCAAGATCGCCTCCTGAAGAGGCGGTGAAAGGATAGAGAGGGCTGAGATGGAAACCGACGTGCTGGCAGAGGTTCCCCTGGTATTCACCGACTCGGCAGCGCGCAAGGTGCGCGAACTGCTGGACGAGGAAGACAATCCGCGGCAGGTGCTGCGCGTGTTCATCACCGGCGGCGGCTGCTCGGGATTCCAGTACGGCTTCAAGTTCGACGAACAGGCCGAGGACGACGACCTGCAGGTCGAGAACCACGGCGTGCGGCTGGTGGTGGACCCGATGAGCATGCAATACCTCACGGGTGCGGAGATCGACTACAAGGAAAGCGTCGAGGGCGCGCAGTTCGTCATCCGCAATCCCAACGCCGGCACCACCTGCGGCTGCGGCTCCTCGTTCTCCGTCTGAGCTGAGCCTCGATCCGCGGCTGCGAGGGATCATTGGCGTCGCGCTGATCGCGACGCTCGCGCTGTCCAGCATCCGTTTCTGGCCCCGGGATCCGCTGGCAGCGTCCATCGCGCAGTCCCAGGCGGTCTTCGATGCGCGGGGCCGCCTGCTGCGCCTGACCCTGGCGCGCGATCAGCAATACCGCCTGTGGACGCCGCTCGAGGACGTCTCGCCGGTACTCGTAGAGGCTCTGCTGCTGCACGAGGACCGCGGGTTCTGGCGGCATCCGGGCGTGGACCTCGCCGCCCTGCTGCGCGCCAGCTGGGCGCTGGCCAGTGGCGGGCCGCGACAGGGCGGCTCGACCCTGAGCATGCAGCTTGCGCGCCTCTACTACCGGCTCGATACCGGCACGATCCCGGGCAAGCTCGAACAGATGGGGCGCGCGCTGTGGCTGG
>CAMLNE010000028.1 GCA_946481265.1 uncultured Panacagrimonas sp.
CGCGAGCACCTGGCCCTGCTGTTCAAGTCCACCGGCCGGGTGGTGTTCTGTTTCGATGGTGACCGTGCCGGGCGCGCTGCGGCGTGGCGCGCGCTCGAACAGGCGCTATCCGAGGTGGACGAGCGGCGTGAGTGTCAGTTCATGTTCCTTCCGGAGGGGCACGATCCCGACTCGCTGGTGCAACAGATCGGCGAGGAGGCCTTTCGCCAGCTGATCGACACCGCGCAGCCGTTGTCGGCCTTCCTGCTCGGCGAGCTGGGCAAGCAGGCCAACCTGGGCACGCTCGACGGCCGCGCCAAGCTTGCCGGCCTGGCGCGACCGCACCTGGCGAAGATGAAGGACAGCCCGCTTCGCAGCCTGCTGACCGACGAGCTGGCGCGCCTCACCCGGCTGCGCCGCGAGGAGTTCGGCACGACCGACGCCGTCCGCGAGCCGGCCCCGGCCCCCCAGCCCGTCGATCCCGGCAACGTGCGCGCCCTCAAACTCGCCCTGCAGCTGCTGCTGGAGCGTCCCGACCTGGCGGAGCGGGTCGGGGAGATCGAACTGCTGGCGCAGTCCGGCATCGCCGGCATCGCGATCCTGGTGGAGGCGGTGGAGTTCTTCCACGAGCATCCCGGCGCGCACGGCGGGCAATTGCACGAACACTGGCGCGGCACGCGCAAGGCGGCCGCGCTGGAGCGCCTGGGCTCGATCACGGCGCTGATGGACGACGCGGGGATTGAACTCGAGTTCATGAGCGCCATTAAGCACCTGAGGCAAAAAGCGATCGGAGCCCGCATCACCCAGCTTGCCGCCGAATCCCAGACACGGCCGCTGAACGCGGCCGAAATCGCCGAGATCGAGCAGCTCAACCGACAACTCACCCCGAAATCGCTGGTCTAAACTTGCCCCCGTCCCGTAAAATGCGCAGTTCTTCGCGTCACCCCCGGACCGCTGGTCCCTCTACAGGCCGACCATGAGCACCAACGCAGCCGAAAAGCAATCCCAAATCAAGGTCTTGATCGCCCTCGGCAAGGAGAAGGGTTACCTCACGTACGCCGAGGTCGCTGATCACCTGCCGGAGGTGGTGGACTCGGAGCAGATTGACGACATCGTCAGCATGATCGGGACGATGGGCATCTCGGTGCTCGAGGAAGCGCCGGACCAGGAGGCCCAGCTGTTCTCCGAACCTGCCGTCGTCGCGACGCAGGAAGAGGAGGAGGACGCCGCCGAGGAAGCCGCCGCGGCAATCGCCTCCAACGACGACCAGTTCGGTCGCACCACCGATCCGGTGCGCATGTACATGCGCGAGATGGGCAGCGTCGAGCTGCTCGACCGCGAGGGCGAGATCCGCATCGCCAAGCGCATCGAGGAAGGCCTCAGCGAGGCCCTCTATGCGATGGCGGTCTACCCCGAGACCATCGCCATCCTGCTCGAGGCCTACGAGGCGGTCGGTGAGGGCAAGCGTCGCCTGGCCGACGTCGTCACCGGTTTCTTCGACCCGAACGCCGAGCCCGTCCCACCCGCGCCGCCGCCGCCGCCGGTCGTGGCCGCCGCCGACGAAGAGGACGAAGAGGAAAAGACCGACGGCGCCGAGGAAGAGGAAGAGGCTGAACCGACCGGCCCGGATCCGGAGGAATGCCGCCAGAACTTCGAGGAACTGCAGAAGCTGTACGCCAAGGCCTGGGCGGCGCTCGAGAAGTACACCGCCGCCGACAAGAAGACGCAGGGCAAGCGCGAAGCGGTGGCCGACCTGCTGATGACCTTCAAGCTGTCGCCGAAGATCGTCGACGAGGTCGCCCGCAACCTGCGCGGGAAGATCGAGCTGATCCGCCAGATCGAGCGCTCGGTGATGCGCATCTGCGTGGTCGATGCCGGCATGACGCGCGAGGAGTTCCTGTCCAAGTACCGCGGTTCGTCGCCGACCGATCTCGAGTGGCTCGACAAGTCGATCCGTGCCAAGCGCAAGTATTCCGCGACGCTGGCGATCAAGAAGCCGGAGGTCGAGAGCCTGCTGTCCCGCCTCACGCAGATCGAGGGCGACAACCTGATCTCGATCGACGAGATCAAGGACATCAACCGGCGCATGAACGTGGGCGAGGCCAAGGCCCGCCGCGCGAAGAAGGAGATGGTGGAGGCCAACCTGCGCCTCGTGATCTCGATCGCCAAGAAGTACACCAACCGCGGCCTGCAGTTCCTCGACCTCATCCAGGAAGGCAACATCGGCCTGATGAAGGCGGTGGACAAGTTCGAATACCGCCGCGGCTACAAGTTCTCGACGTACGCCACCTGGTGGATCCGCCAGGCCATCACCCGCTCGATCGCCGACCAGGCGCGCACCATCCGCATCCCGGTGCACATGATCGAGACGATCAACAAGCTCAACCGCATCTCGCGCCAGATGATCCAGGAGATGGGTCGCGAGCCCACGCCGGAAGAGTTGGCGGTCAAGATGGAGATGCCGGAGGACAAGATCCGCAAGGTGCTCAAGATCGCCAAGGAACCGATCTCGATGGAGACGCCCATCGGCGACGACGAGGATTCGCACCTCGGCGACTTCATCGAGGACACTGCCGCGGTCTCGCCGCTGGAATCGGCGACCTCCTCCTCTCTGGCGGAAGCGACCCACCAGATCCTCGCCAGCCTGACGCCGCGTGAGGCCAAGGTGCTGCGCATGCGCTTCGGCATCGACATGAACACGGATCACACGCTCGAGGAGGTCGGCAAGCAGTTCGACGTCACCCGCGAGCGCATCCGCCAGATCGAGGCCAAGGCGCTGCGCAAGCTGCGTCATCCCTCGCGCGCCAACTACCTGCGTTCGTTCCTCGACGAGTAGCCGGGCGGAAGTTTTTCGCTGCTGCACCAGGCAAGGGCCCCGCATGCGGGGCCCTTGCCGTTGGGGGCCTGAACACGCCCCAGATGTGGCGAGTCCGAAGAGCAGGGTTCACCACCCCGCGCGGACCGTGCTACATCTGCGGCCCTCGGCAGCCTGGGGATCTCCGTGAAAACGCTCGCGATCTACAACGTGAAGGGCGGCGTGGGCAAGACCGCGGCCGCGGTCAACCTTGCGTACTTCGCCGCCGCCAGCGGCCTGAAAACCCTGCTCTGGGACCTGGATTCGCAGGGAGCCTCGAGCTGGTACCTGCGCGGGGAGCCGGAACAGGCCAAGACCCGGAAGGTGCTGTCCGGCGAGACGCCGATCGGGCGGCTGGTGAAGCGCACGCCCTACGAGCATCTCGACGTGATCCCGGCGGATTTCTCCTATCGCTACCTGGACATCATGCTCAAGAAGGTGGAGCCGCCGCGCGAGGCGCTGCGCCGCCTGCTCAACCCCTTCGCGCAGACCTATTCGCTGGCGGTGCTGGATTGCCCGCCAAGCCTGTCGCACCTGGCCGACAACGTGTTCTCGGCGGCCGACCTGGTGCTGGTCCCGGTGGTCCCGACCTGGCTGAGCCTGCGCGCCTTCGAACAGTTGCGCGATCACTTCAAGGCCGAAGGCTTTCCGGTGAAGAAGCTGCGGCCGTTCTACTCGATGGCGGACCGCCGGCGCGGCCTGCACCGCGAACTGCTGGAGCATCCGCCCGAGCTGATGAATCAGCGCATGACATCCGTGGTGCCGTACTCGACCAATGTCGAGCGCATGGGTGAACGCCGCGCGCCGATGGCCGCCTTCGCGCCGGCCGACGATCCGGCATTGGTGGCCTACGCCGGATTGTGGCTGGAGGCGGGCAGGGCGCTGGGCGTCTGATCCAGCCCGGATTGCCCGGCCGCGTGCGGCGCCAGGCTCAGTGCTTCGACTTGCGGAAGTCCAGCCAGGCGATCAGGCCCTGGGCATTGAGCGCGATGTCGTTGTCGAGCACCCGGGTCCAGTGCTCCGGATCGCCGCCGACGCGCCGTGCCTCCTGTTCCACCATCTGGCGTACGCCCGCGGTCAGGGCCTGCTCGCGCCGTGCCGGGTCGCTGCCGTCCGTCCATTGCAGGCCGAGCTGCTCGTGCGCGTCGATCAGGCGCAGCAGGTCCGCGCCCAGGCGCGCCACGTCCGTGACCTGGCTGTAGTGCGTCAGGAAGACCGCACGCGGTGACAGCGCCAGCAGGCGCTGCACCGACGCGCGCAGCGCGGGTGGATCGAACTGCGTGGGCGTGGTGGTCGGGAAGATGAACGCGCGGCCGTCCTGGTCGAGTTCACGGTAGGACAGGCCGAAGGTGTCGCCGGTGAACAGGGCGCGGGCGGCCGGGTCCCACACGCAGAAGTGATGCTTGGCATGGCCCGGCGTATCGATGAAGTGAAGCTCGCGACCGGCCAGCGTCAGGCTGTGTCCGTCGGCCGCCTCGATCACGCGCTCGCGCGCCACCGGCACCAGCTCGCCGTAGTCGTGGCGGGCACGCGCTTCGCCGTAGACCGCAACGGTGCCGGCCCACAGCTTCGCCGGATCGATCATGTGCGGCGCGCCGCGTGGATGCACGACGAGCCTGGCGTTCGGCAACCGCTGCATGAGGCCCCCGGCGCCGCCCGCATGGTCCAGGTGCACGTGGGTCAGGATCACGTAGTCGACCGCCTCGACGCCGACGCCGATGCGTTCGAGCGCCTCGAGCATGCGCGGCACCGAGGCATTGGTGCCGGTGTCGATGAAGGCGGCGCGACCGTTCTCGACCAGCAGGTGGATGGCATCCAGGCGCGGCCGCACGTAGCCGGAGTCGAGCGAGTGGATGCCGTGTCCGCGGGCCTGCAGGTCGATATCGCTCATGCGTCGATCAGCGCCTGCAGGCGCGCGCGCCGGGCCTGCAGCTCGTCCTCGGTGGCCGCCGTGAGCGTCGCATGGCCGACCTTGCGCTGCGGCTTTGGCGCCTTGCCGTAGTGGTGCACGTGCAGGCCGGGAATCGCAACGAGGGCCGCGGTATCGGGTGCCTGGCCGATGAAGTTCATCATCAGCGAAGGGCCGCGCAGCGCGGTGGAACCCAGCGGCAGCCCGGCAATCGCGCGCAGGTGATTCTCGAACTGCGAGACCTCGGCGCCCTCGATGCTCCAGTGTCCGGAGTTGTGCACGCGCGGCGCGATCTCGTTGGCCAGCAGCCGGCCGTCGGCCACGAAGAACTCGAAGGCGAGCACGCCGACGTAATCCAGGTGCTCGGCGACGCGCCGCGTGTAGTCCTCGGCCTCGGCCTGCAGCGGATCGTTCGCGCGCGGCACCGACAGGCGCAGGATGCCCTCGCGATGCTGGTTCTCGACGACCGGGTAGAAGACCATTGCGCCGTCGCGTCCCCGCACCGCGAGGCAGGACAGTTCGCGCTCGAAGCCGACGAAGGCCTCGCAGATCAGCGGCTGCTTGCCGAGCGCCTGCCAGGCCGGATCCAGATCCTCCGGCGTGCGCAGCACGGCCTGGCCCTTGCCGTCGTAGCCCATGCGGCGCGTCTTGAGCACGCAGGGCAGGCCAACCGTGCGAACCGCGAAGTCCAGCGCCTCGCGCGCGGCCACCGGCACATAGCGCGGCACCGGGATGCGCAGCGCGTCGAACATGCGCTTTTCGCCGAGGCGGTCCTGGCCCGCGCCCAGTGCCTTGGGCGGCGGGTAGAGGGGCACGCGGGCCGCGACGAATTCCGCCACCGGCGCCGGCACGTTCTCGAACTCGTAGGTGGCCAGTTCGCAGGAGGCGCAGAACTGCGCGAGCGTCGTCTCGTCCGCGTAGTCGGCGTGCAGGTGGTCGCCCAGCGGCGCGGCGCAGGCTCCTTCCGCCGGGTCGAGGAAGACAAAGTCGAAGTCCAGCGGATATCCCGCCAGGGCGAGCATGCGACCGAGCTGGCCGGCGCCGAGGATCCCGATCTTCATCAGGGCGTCAGGGCGTCGTCCTGCAGGACCTTGTCGGTCTGTGCCCGGCGCCAGGCGTCGAGCCGCGCCGCCAGCGCCGCGTCCTCGACCGCCAGGATGGCGGCAGCCAGCAGCGCCGCGTTGATCGCGCCCGCACGGCCGATCGCCAGCGTCGCCACCGGGATGCCGGCCGGCATCTGGACGATCGACAGCAGCGAGTCGAGTCCGTTGAGTGCCTTGGACTGCACCGGCACGCCGAGCACCGGCAGGCGCGTCTTCGAGGCGCACATGCCCGGCAGGTGGGCCGCGCCGCCGGCGCCGGCGATGATCACCTTGAGCCCGCGATCGACCGCACTGCCGGCGTACTCGAACAGCAGGTCGGGGGTGCGATGCGCCGAGACCACGCGCGACTCGTGCGCCACTTCGAGCTCGGTCAGGGTCTGCGCCGCGTGGACCATGGTCTCCCAGTCCGAGCGCGAGCCCATGATCAGGCCCACGACGGGGGCGGAAGCGGCAGATTGGGTGCGGGCCATGAGGCAGTCAGCGGCGGCAAAGCGGAATTATGCCGGCGCCGCGCGATTTTTTGGCGCCGTATCCGGCTCCCGGCCGCGCCAGCCGCCGTTGGCCTCAGGGTCCGACCAGTTCGAACTCCGCGTTGACCGAGGCGCTGTAGCGCAGTTCGCCGGCATTCAGGCCCATTTCCTGGTTGCCGCCGTCGGCGGCACCAGCGCGCATCATCATCGCCTTGGGCATCGGCGGTCGCGGCCCGGCCTCCGCGGCACTGACCGTGTGCACCGCGCCCAGCCGCACACCCAGCGTCTCGGCGATGACCTTGGCGCGCGCCTGAGCGTCCTGCGCCGCCTTCACCAGCGCTTCCCGCTGCGCCCCCTGCGCCTTGCTCGATTCGAGTTGGGGCGGCTCGACCTGGTTGACGCCGGCCTTGGTGGCGCGCAGCACCACGTCACCGAGGCGGTCGAGATCGAGCACCAGCAGCTCGATATCGCGGCTCACGCGGTAGCCGACCAGGCGGTTGCTGCGTTCCTTCTCGTCCCACACGTACTCGGGATTGATGCTGATGCCGGTGGTGTTGACGTTCTCGTCGCGCAAGCCCAGCGCGCGCGCCTCGGTCAGCATGGTGCGCACGACCGTGTTGACCTGGGTCTCGGCCGCGGCCAGATCCAGGCTGACCTGGGTGACACCCAGGCGCAGGCGCGCGCGGTCGGGAAGTGCCGAGGCCTCGCCCTGGCCGCTGACGCTCACGTGCCGGTGGGGTGGCTCCTCCGCGTGCAGCGGTGCGGCGGCCAGCAGCCCCAGGCAGAGAACCAACGGCAGCGCTTTGCGAGTCATGAGGAAAATCTCGTGGGTCGAAAGAGCCGACATGATGCCCGTGACCCTCGGCGAGTGCATGCGGACATGCCGGCGGGTGCGGGTGCCGGACGCGCGGAGTTAACATGGGCATCCGCCCACCTTTCCCTGCCTGCTTCCGCGAATGTCCACCGCCCACGAATCCGTGCGGCTCACCCGCGACGTGATCGGCGTCCTGATCCCGCAGGGCACCAAGGTCGAGTTGCCGGAGGGCGCGGATGCGGAGATCACGCAGGCGCTCGGCGGCAGCTTCACCGTGCTGGTGCAGGGCCACCTCTTCCGCATCGACGGCAAGGATGCCGACGCCCTGGGCAAGGAGCCGACGCGGGGCCCGGATCTGGCCGCCGACGCCGGTGACGCGGAGATCGAGAGCGCGGTGTGGTCGCAGCTGCGCACCTGCTACGACCCCGAGATCCCCGTCGACATCGTCGAGCTCGGCCTGGTCTACGAATGCCGGATCGAAACGCTGCCGGATGACAAGCGCAAGGCGATGATCCGCATGACGCTCACCGCGCCCGGCTGCGGGATGGGCGACATCCTGGTCGAGGACGTCAAGTCCAAGGTGCTGCAGGTGCCGCGCGTCACCGAGGCGGATGTCGAGCTCACCTTCGATCCGCCATGGACGCGCGACATGATGTCGGAGGCGGCGCAGCTGGCAGTGGGATTCATCTGAGGGCCTGCCCTCTGCCCGCCGCGGTGCCCGCACGGGATCGAAGCGGAAGGTCGGCCCGCGCCGATGATCTTCGCGCAGGCGACATCGGTCGATCACTGCCCGTGCAGGCTCTGCCTATACTTTTGACCCTATGCGGAACCCGGACCGGAGTGCCTGAATGAACCGTCTGATCGCCCTGCTCGCCGCAGCCGCCAGCCTGCTCCTGGTCGCGTGCGTCACCATCAACGTGTATTTCCCGGCCGCCGCGGCGCAGGCCGCGGCCGATCGCGTGATCGACGAGGTGTGGGGCGGGCAGGCCGCGCCGGCGCCCGTCGCGCCGCCCGCCGAGCTGGCGCCGACGTCGTCGCTGGTCCTGCCCGGGGCGCAGGAACTCGCGCGGCGCGTGCTGGATTTCGTGGTTCCGGGCGCGCAGGCCGCGGATCCCGACCTCGACATCTCCTCGCCCGGCATCCAGCGCCTGACCGACAGCATGGAGGCACGTTTTCCGGCCCTGTCGCCGTACTACGCCTCGGGCGCGGTGGGGCTGATGGCGGACGGCTACATCGTCGTGCGCGACGCCAACCTGGTGCCGCTGCCCGAGCGCAACAAGGTGCGCACGCTGGTGGCCAACGAGAACGCGGATCGCGCCGCGCTGTATCACGAGCTCGCCGTCGCCAACGGCCAGCCGCAGTGGGAGTCGCAGATCCGCAGCGTGTTCGCCAAGCGCTGGATCGCGCGCGCCCGGGCCGGGTGGTACGTGCAGGACGGCGGCAACTGGAAGCAGAAGTGAGGCGCCACCCTGTCGGGTAGGGGCTTGCCCGGGGACGCCGCGCAGGCGCCGGGTGGGTAACCTGCCTGTCCCCCATCCCGTCCGCCGCCCTTCGACGCCGTGCTCAATCCGCTCGCCCGTTATCCCGAAGTCCAGATGGCCAGCGGCCGTCACATGCTGCCGATCACGCTCATCGGCGGCTTCCTCGGCGCGGGCAAGACGACCCTGCTCAACAGCCTGCTGACGCAGGGCGACGGCCGCCGCCTGGCGGTGCTGGTCAACGATTTCGGCGAGCTGAACATCGACGCGCAGCTGATCGTGAAGGTCGAGGGCCAGCAGATGGAACTGGCCAACGGCTGCATCTGCTGCTCGATCCGTGACGACCTGGTGGCGGGCGTCGAGAACCTGCTGGCCTCCGATCCGCCGCCCGAGCAGCTGCTGATCGAGACCAGCGGCGTGTCCGACCCGATCAACATCCTGTGCACCTTCAACACCTCGAAGGTGCGCCGCCACATCTTCCTGGAGAACGTGGTCACCGTGGTCGACGCGGTGCACGCGCTGGACGCACGCGAGACGGAATACGCGGAGCTGTTCGAACGCCAGATCCGCGGCGCCTTCATGATCGTGCTCAATCGCACGCAGGCGGCAGGCCCCGAGCAGACGCAGAAGGTGCGCAAGATGATCACCGACCTGCTGCCGGCAGCCGCGATCTTCGAGACCCAGGACGGCTCCGTGCCGCTGGCGCTGCTGCTCGGTGACAGCCGGATGGGCCAGTCGACCTTCCGGCCCGAGCCGGTGATGGATTCGCGCTCGCATCCGTTCGAGAGCATGGTCTACCGCACCGACAAGCCGCTCAAGCGCGTGGATTTCATCCGCACCATGAAGGGCATGGCCAACACCGTGTACCGCGCCAAGGGCTTCCTGAATTTCCGCAACTATCCGCTGACCACGCTCTACCAGAAGGTCGGCAGCTTCGAGTCCTATGTCGACGGCAGCGCCTGGGGCGTGTCGACGCCGCGTACCGAACTGGTGCTGATCGGCGTCAGCCAGGGGTTCGACCGCGAGGCGATCACCGCGGCGCTCGACGCCTGCTGCCCCGACTGACCCAGCCCGCATCACATCGCAGGGAGGTGCCCGCAATGCCCATCGAACCGTTCAAGGTCGAGGTCCCCGAAAGCACGCTCACCGATCTGCGCGAGCGCCTGGCGCGGACCCGCTGGCCGGATGATTTCGCCAACGACCGCTGGCAGTACGGCGCCAACACCGACTACATCAGGGAGCTGTGCGGCTACTGGGGACAGCGCTACGACTGGCGCGCGGCGGAACGCGAGATCAACGGCTTTTCGCATTTCCGCACCACGGTCGAAGGGATTCCCATCCACTTCATCCACGAGCGTGGCAAGGGGCCGAATCCGAAACCCCTGATCCTCAGCCATGGCTGGCCCTGGACGTTCTGGGACCTGAAGAAGGTGATCCGCCGGCTCAGCGATCCGGCCGCCTTCGGCGGCGATCCGCGCGATGCCTTCGACGTCGTGGTCCCCTCGCTGCCGGGGTACGGGTTCTCCACGCCGCTGCGCACAACCGGCATCAATTTCTGGCGCACCGCCGATCTCTGGGTGGACCTGATGGCCCAGCTGGGCTATCCGAAGTTCTACGCCGAGGGCGGTGACTGGGGCTCGCTGGTCACCGCGCAGCTCGGGCACAAGTACGCCGACCGCGTGCTCGGCGTCTACCTGCACCTGATGCTGCCGCTGGGCATCTTCAACGAGCCGGGCCCCGGCCCCGAGGCATACGACGGTCCCGGCGAGCAGGCGCTGCTCGCAAAGAACCTGAACTTCTTCGCCGCGGAGAGCGGCTATTCGGCGATCCAGTGCACCAAGCCGCAGTCGATGGCGATCGGCCTGAACGATTCGCCGGCCGGTCTCTGCGCATGGCTGGTCGAGAAGCGGCGCACCTGGGCCGATACCGGCGGCGACGTCGAGTCGCGCTTCACCCGGGACGAGCTGTGCACCGTGGCCACCCTGTACTGGGCCACGCAGAGCTACGGCACCTCGGCGCGCTACTACTACGAGTGCACGCACAACCCGTGGACGCCTTCGCACGACCGCAGCCCGGTGGTCGAGGCACCGACCGGCCTGGCCTACTTCGAAAAGGAGGTGGCCAACATGCCGCGCGGCTGGTGTGAGCGCTACTACAACCTGAAGCACTACTCGCGCTTCGAGAAGGGCGGTCACTTCGCGCCGATGGAAGAACCCGAGGCCCTGGTCGACGACATCCGCCGCTTCTTCCGCGGCCTGACGGCCTAGGACCCGGCCGGCGGGCGCGCAAAGGCGCGCGGACGCACCGCCCGCGGCGAGCGCGGACGCGCGCATCCTGCTTCATGCGCCATGTGGTACGGCCCCCGGCCGGTTGCCGGCCATAATCCGGCCGAGCCGGTCAGGGAGGCCGCCCGATGTCGCTCGAAGCCTGGGTCACCAAGACATTCGCCAGCCCGGAGCCGGCCGGCTTCGGCTACGGCTGGATCAGCGGCACGCTGTCCATCTTCCTGGGCGTGCTGTCGATCTTCGCCGTGATGTGTTTCCGCTGGCCGGAGTACTTCGTGGTGGAACAGATGCGGGGCCGGTACCCGGTCCCGCTGCTGCGGGCAGTGCTGGAACTGTCGATCGGCCTGTCCTTCTTCCTGGCCTTTCTCAGCGCGATGCTGCGCCGCAAGAAGATGCTGGCGATCACCGGCATCCTGCTGGCCCTGATCGCGGTGGCGATGGGCGGTGCCGACGCCGCGCTCGGCAGCTTCGGCGATCGTCGCTTCTACCTGGGGCTGGACTGGTTCGTCCTGACCTTGCTGGTGCTCACCATGGTCTTCGTGCCGATGGAGCGCCTCTTCCCGTACCGGCGCGAACAGAGCGTGTTCCGTCGCGGCTGGCTCACGGACCTGCAGCACTTCTTCGTCAGCCATCTGCTGGTGCAGCTGCTCACCTATCTCACGCTGCTGCCCGCCACCGTCCTGTTCGCCTGGATGACGGGGCCGCAGCTGCAGGCCGCGGTGCAGGCGCAGCCGCTGTGGCTGCAGTTCATCGAGATCATGATCGTCGCGGACCTCGCCGAGTACGCCATCCACCGCAGCTTCCACACCACGCCCTGGCTGTGGCGCATCCACGCGGTGCATCACTCGGTCGAGCACATGGACTGGATCGCCGGTTCGCGCCTGCACCTGCTGGAGATCGTCATCATCCGTGGCGGCACCTTCCTGCCGCTCTACCTGTTCGGCTTCGCGCAGCCGGCGGTGTATGCGTATCTCGCGTTCGTGTCCTTCCACGCGGTGTTCCTGCACACCAACACCGGCTTCCGCCTGGGCTGGCTGGAACATGTCATCGCCATGCCGCGCTTCCATCACTGGCACCACAGCTCCGAGCGCGAGGCCCTGGACCGCAACTTCGCGCTGCACTTCCCGCTGATCGACCAGATCTTCGGCACCAAGCACCTGCCCGGGCAGCGCTGGCCGAAGACCTACGGCGTGCTCGGCTACCAGCTGCCGGAAGGCTGGTGGGCGCAGCTGCTGTGGCCGTTCCGCAAGGGCGGCAGGACGCCGCCTTCGGGCGGCTGATCAGAATTCGACGAGGCTCTTGAAGCCGCCGAAGATCATGCGCTTGCCATCGAACGGCATCTGCTTGGGATCCATGCCGGCCAGGCGCGGATCCTTCATCACCTTGTCGTTGATCCGGTCGCGCTGCGCCCGCGACTTGTAGACGATCCACGCGAACACCACGGTCTCGTCCGCCTTGAGTTTCACGCTCTGCGGAAACGAGGTCCATTTGCCCGGCTTGACGTCGTCCGCCACGCACTCGTGGTAGGCCAGCGCGCCGTGCTCGCACCAGATCTTGCCGGCCTTGCGGGCGAGCCGGCGATAGGCATCGAGATTCTTCCTGGGAATGGGCAGCACGAATCCGTCGACATAGCTCATGGCGTTCATCTCCGCTTCTTCAGGGCCCGCTGGGGCGGAAGGGATATATGAACCCCGTCCCGGTCCGCCGTCGAGTCCGATGATGCAGGACGCGGAGCGCGTGCGCGCCCGGATCGCAGCGGGCACCCCCCTTGCGACGCGGTGCGCGCCGTTCCGCCGTTCCTCTTCCCCGTCCTCGTGAGGTCCGCATGCCCAACACCACGCGCGTCGTCATCCATGAGCCCGAGCATCGCCGCCGCTCCATCGCGATCGAAGCCGATCCGCTGGCCAGTCGCATCTACGATCACAACATCCGCGCCTACTTCGAGTTTCTCAGGCATGAAGGCGGGAAATCGGGCTTCGATGTGCAGACCGACCGGATCGAGGCCGACGCCATGATCCAGATCGAGGGCGAGTCCGCAGAACGCCGCAAGGCGGTGCATGCCTGGTTCGCGGCGCAGCCGGATATCTGGAACTGGCTGCCATCGGTGGACGTGCGCGGCTTTGCCGTGATGTGAGCGCAGGCCGGCATCCGCGTGCGCACGCGCGGGCGCCGCCCGCGGCTCGCGGCCTTGCGTTCGCCGCCCCCCGGCGTAACCTTCATATCCCCCTGCCGGTCGGCAGGCGGCGCGCAGGATGAGAGCCTGCGCGTGCCCTGCAGGCCCGCGCCTCGCGGACCCGCCACAACGAACCAAAAAAGGAACGAATGACCATGGCTCTGACCCTGCCCAAGCTCCCCTATGCCCAGGACGCGCTTGCGCCCCACATGTCGGCCGAAACGCTCGAGTATCACTACGGCAAGCACCACAAGCGCTATGTCGATGTCGGCAACCAGCTCATCGCCGGTACCGAGTTCGAGAATCTGGATATCGAGAGCATCATCCAGCGTGCCGAAGGCAAGATCTTCAACAACGTGGCCCAGGCCTGGAACCACGACTTCTTCTGGAAGTGCCTGACGCCGAACAAGGCGGCCCCCAGCGAGGCGCTCGCCGCGGCGCTGACCAAGAGCTTCGGCAGTGTCGAGGAATTCAAGACGCAGTTCGCCAAGACCGCGGCCGATACGTTCGGCTCGGGCTGGGCCTGGCTGGTGCGCAACAAGAGCGGCGCGCTGGAGATCCTCAGCACCTCCAACGCCGACACGCCGCTGCGCCACGGCCACAAGCCGCTGCTCACCTGCGATGTCTGGGAGCACGCGTACTACATCGATTACCGCAACGACCGCGCCGCCTTCCTGAACCACTTCTGGGAAATCGTGAACTGGGATTTCGTGGCGAAGAACTGCGGCTGAGGCTTATCGCCGCGGCATGCCCGGAGCTGCACGCGGACGGGTGATCGGCCCGCGCCGCTGCGTCGCATGGCCGGGCTTGCTTCGGTCTGGCCTGTTGGAACCGCCCGGCGACGCGCCTGCGTCGTCGGGCGGTTCGCGTCTGGGGACGCAGGAGCGACGCTGCTCAGCGTCGGCCGGCGGTGGCCAGCAGGTCGATCGCACTTTCCGATATCGCCACCGCATCGTCATCCGGTATGGCGCGCGCCGGCATGCCCCAGGTTTCCAGGCTGCCCTGGCTGACCAGATTCCAGGGCGGCGCCGCCTCGGCGCCGTCCGATCGATGGATTCGCAGGGTGTCGGAAGACACCGCGTTGACGGATACGACCGGCAGCGACGCGGCGGAGATCAGCCCGACCACGATCGCGAGAACCAGCAGGATATCGGTCCAGGAATTCATCGCCCTCTCCCAACGACGGCATGCACAAGGCGGGACGTGTCCGCACGGGCAGACCAGCAGGCGAGGACGACAGGCGGGCGGGGTCGCCACGACCCCGCAGCACTCCACGACCGTGCATGCCTCCGCGATTCCTTGCCCCCGCTGCATCCATGTGACCCGGCAGCAGCGCCTCAGCAGAACTCGTGCCTCGCGAACCCGGGCTGGCAGGACGCGTTCACGGCGCGCGCGGCGTGCGTGGCAGACGGCCGTTGCTCTGCGGCTCCATGCAATCCGAACCCCGGCCACGGGGGCGCCCTGCCTTCTGCAAAGCGCGCCGCAGGCGCGGTCGGGACGGGGCCGGGCACGCAATGTGACAGGTCCCCGCGTGCATTCCTGCGCGACGAAAAGGAAAGTCTCATGAAGTCTGTTCAAGCAGCCCCGCTCCGGTCGAGCGGTCTCCTGATGCTGGCGCTGGCCGGGTCACTCGCGCTCGGCGCCTGCAACCGGCAGGAGGATCCCGCGCAGACGGCCCAGGACATGGGCGAGGAACGGCGTGAAGGAAACCAGGACGTCCAGGACGCTGCGCGCGACGCCGCGGAGAACCGTGCTGAGGGTGCGGACAGCGCGCAGCAGGCGGGCGATGCCTACACGATCGAGATGGAGAAGATCGAGGCCGATCACGAGGTGGCCAAGGAACGCTGCGACGGCGTGCCGCCCGAGGAGAAGTCGGCCTGCATCGCCGACGCCGACGCCGCCTACGAGTCGGCGAAGAAGGCGGCAGAGGCCAAGCGCGACTCGAGGGAAGACGGCGGCATGACGCCGATGACTCCATAGCTGCGCTGGTTGCCGTTGCTTCGGCTCCGCGCCGGGCCGCGCGAGGCGCGCCCTCGCAGGCTTGGCGCGCGGGGCTCCCGTGTCCAACTCGCCGACGGTAGAGGCAGAGGGAAGTGACACGGTTTCGGGAACGGGCGTTGCGCCTGCCCCTTGTCCCAACGGGCGGAACAGGAGTGGAACGATGAAAGTCTCGGAAGTCATGACGCCGCAGGTCTGCATGCTCAAGGCGGAACGGTCGGCGCTGGAGGCAGCACGCATGCTGCGCGAGTACGACATCGGCATGGTGCCGGTATCCCAGGACGATCGGCTGATCGGCGTGGTGACGGACCGCGACATCGTCATGCGCGTCGTGGCGGAAAACCGCAATCCCGCTTCGGTGCGCCTCGACAGCATCGCGAGCAACGAACCGAAGTACTGCTTCGATGACGAGGACTGCGAGGACGTGGCGGGCAACATGGGCCGGTTGCTGGTGCGCCGTCTGCCGGTGGTGAATCGCCAGAAGCAGCTGGTCGGCATCGTGTCGATCGAGGACATCCGTCCGCGGCAGGCGCCGTGAGCGGCGCCACCCAGCCCGGACCCGGCGGCGTTCCGGCGCACCAGCCCGCTCCCGAAGTGCCGGCGCGCGAACACCCGCTGCCCAGGCCGGAGGAGGTTCCGGTCGAGACGCCGTCCGAGGTGCCGGTGGAAGTGCCGCCGACGCCGGGGCCGGCGGGCGTCTGACCCCACTGCGGAAGGGCGGTTGCGCCGACCCTTGTCCACCTGCGGTGGAGCGCAATGTCAGGGCTTGTCCTGATCCTCGTCGGGAAGACCGCGGCGCGAACCGTGCAGACGCGAGTACTCGTGCGTGAACTCCGCACCGAGCAGGAAGATCTGCGCCGAGAAGTAGACCCACACCACGATCGCCACCAGCGCACCGGCGGCGCCGAAAGAGGATGCAACGGCCGCTGTACCGAGATACAGGCTGATCAGGTGCTTGCCGACCGAGAACAGCAGCGAGGTCAGCGCGGCCCCTGTCCACACGTCCCGCCAGGGAATGGATGCGCTGGGCAGCAGCTTGTAGATCATCGCGAACAGCGCGGTGATCACGGCCAGGCCAAGCACGGTGTTGAGCACTTGCAGCAAGGCCTCGGCGCCGATGAACCACCGGCTCCACAGGTCGCCCACGGCGGTGATCCCAGCGGTCAGCACCAGCGATACGGCGAGAAGGAAGCCCACGCCCAGGATCAGTCCGAACGACAGCAAGCGCGCCCGCACCAGACTCCACACGCCGCTGGACTTTCGCGGGTCGACGCGCCAGATGCGGTCGAGGTCGTTCTGCAGCTCGGCGAACACGGTGGTGGCGCCGATCAGGATCATCAGCACCCCGAAGGCCAGCGACGGCAGTCCGCCGTTCTGCGGACTCGAGGCCACCAGCACCGCCTCCACCGTCTGCGCCCCGTTGGGGCCGAAGATCTGCCGCAGCTCGCCGATGAGCGCGCCGCGTGCGGCGTCCTCGCCGAAGAACAGGCCGGCCACGGTGATGACCATCAGCAGCACCGGCGCCATCGACAGCAGGCTGTAGAACGCCAGCGCGGCGCCCATGCTGGTGGCGCCATCGTCGATCCAGCGCACCACGCTCCGGCGGGCCAGCCGCCACCCCGGAGAAAAGGCGCGGAGCATCGGGATTCGCTGTACGGCCGCATCCAGGGCGTGCATCGGGTTTCCTCGCGCCTTGCAGGGTTCCAGGGTCGGGGAACACATCCCGTGCCGCGCCATGCCTGCGCCCGGACGGGGCGGCCGGAAATGGCGAACCGGCGCCGGCCGGTGAGGCCGGCACGGGGTCACGGCGCGGTGCGCGTGACCCGGGCAACGGGCACAGCGATTGCGCCCATCGACAGGACCAGGTCCCGTCCGGCTTCCATCCATTTCGATGGCGGGCCGCGGGACCGGATCACGCTTTCACAAGGAGTCTTCACATGTACATCCATTTCCATCCCGCCGTGGTCGTCCGCGCTGCCACGCTGGCCTGCGCCACCGCCATCGCGCCGCTGGCCATGGCTGCCGATCCCGCGCCCAGCACGGCGCGCCTGCTGAGCGGTGTGCCGCTGCCACCCGAGGTGCAGTCGGAGAACGGCATCGAATACCTCACCGGCGGCGTCAGCATCGACGGCCGTGCGCAGCTTCCGCCGCTGGTGCGCGACATGAACCTGCAGCTCGTGTTTGCCGAGAAGCAGACCGGCGCCTACCTGGCGGCGGTCGACGTGCGCATCGCGGACGCCAGGGGCGAGGAGGTGCTCAAGGTCAGCGAGTCCGATCCGATGGTCTTCGCGGATCTCGAGCCGGGCGTCTACCAGATCACGGCCCGCAGTTCGCAGGGCACGCTCGATCGCAAGGTCACCGTGCCCGAGCAGGGCCGCACCACGGAGGTCTTCCTGTGGGGCTGAGCCTGTCGAGCATGACGGGCAAGTCCGGTGAGTCCGGTCGGCGAGGCGCACGTGCAGCGGCCCGGTGAGTTGCTCGCGCCGCTGCCCGGCCCGGGTCCCGTGCCGGGCGTGATGCAGGGGCCGGTCGTGCCACCGGAGCCGGCGCCGCCCAAGCCCTTTCCGCCGCCCGATACCCCCGATCCGCCGGTGCCGCCCATGCCGCCGCCGGTGACACCGCCGCCGGTGCCGCCGCCCATGTGAGCGCATTCCGGCAGGCGTCGCGCCGCACCACGCCGAATTCCCCATCGCAATACCAGGAGTCGTACATGAACGACGGAAAGGTTTCCGCGCAGGACAGCAGTTCCGGCAAACGCGAACACATGCAGAAACTGCGCGAGCTGATCCAGGACATCCAGACCGCCTCGCTGGTGACCATGGATGCCAACGGCGTGCTGCACGGGCGGCCGATGGCCACCCAGCAGCTCGACGAGAACGCCGAGCTGTGGTTCTTCACCGGCGACGACTCGGCGAAGGTCGACAACGTCCTGGTCCAGCCGCAGGTCTGCGTCACCTATGCCGACCCGGCGAAGAACACCTACGTCTCGGTCTCCGGAACCGCCGAACTGGTGCGCGACCCGGCGAAGATCCGCGAACTTTGGAAGCCCGCGTACAAGACCTGGTTCCCGAAGGGCGTGGAGGACCCGGACCTCGCGCTGCTGTGCGTGGAGGTGATCAGCGCGCAGTACTGGGATGCCGCGAGCAGCAAGCTTGTCCACCTGTTCGGCATGATCAAGGCGCTGGCGACCGGGCAGGGTGCAGTGGACGGGCCGGGCGACAACGCCAAGGTCACGGTGCGCCAGCGTATCGGCTCGGACACGGCGACCTGAGACTCGTCCGGATCGACCCGCTCGCGTGCTGCATGTCCGGAACGCGCCCTGGGCAGCTAGGCGTGGCGGCGTCCGACCGTGCGAGCCACGGTGTGCGCGATCTCCTGCGCCGATGCCGGTTTGCGAACCAGGGCACTGAAGCCGGCCTTGCGCAGCCGTTCGCTCGTCGACTCCCCGAACGCGGTGAAGGCGATCACCGGCAGTCGCTGCGCGGATGCGATGCCGAGGCGGTCCTCGAGCGCGCGCAGGCGTAGCGGCAACTGGTCGACGCCCTGGACCGGCATGTCCAGGTCGCAGAGCAGCACGTCGAATCCGCGGCCGCCGCGGGCTTCCAGTCCGGCCAGTGCCTCGTCGGGCGTGGCGACGATCTGCGGATGCATCTGCATCGCGGCAAGCAGCGGCCTCAGCTTCGCGCAGGACTCCGGCTGATCGTCGATCACCAGCACCTGCAGCCCCGCCGGCAGCGCCGTTGCGGGCGATTCCGCGACGAGGCCGTCCACCATCGGCAGGGCCAGCGGCAGGCGCAGCTCGAAGCTTGCGCCGGCATCGGCGCCGGCGCCCGCGCTGGACGCCCCGAGCTGGCCCGCGTGCAGCTCGGCGAGCCGGCGCACCAGCGCGAGCCCGGTGACCATCCCATCGTGGTGGCGCGCACCGGGAGGCTGCTCCTGGCCGAACCATTCGAACAGGCGCGGCAGCACCGCAGGGTCCACGCCCGGCCCCTGGTCGCGCACGGACAGCTTCAGCGTGCCGCCGTCCCGCTCGAGCACCGCGTCGACCGCGGCCTGCGGCGGCGAAAACTCGATGGCGTTCGACAGCAGCTTGCGCACGATCTGCTGCAGGCGATGAGGATCGCCGCGCACCGTCTCGCCCGCGTGACCGCCGAGGTCGAGGCGGATCTCGACGCCACGCAGCGCGGCCGCTTCGGCGACATTCTCGACGGCGGCCTGTACCAGTGGTCCCAGTGCCTGCGTGGATACCGACAGGCTCAGCCCACCGCTCATGATGCGTGTGGCATCGAGCAGGTCCTCGATCAGGCGCACCTGGTGATCGATGCCGTTGCGGATGCCATCGAGCGCGCGCCGCATCAGCGGCGGCAGTTCCGCCGGCAGCTGCTTCTCCAGCACGTTGGCCCAGACCTGGATGCCATTGAGCGGCGAGCGAAGATCGTGGGCCAGGACCGCGAGAAAGCGATCGCGCGCCTGCAGCGCGCGCTCGGCGCGCTCGCGGGCGTCGCGCTCCGCGGCAAGCAGGTGTTCCCGGTCGCCCCGTTCCGGGTGACCCGGCGCGCTGGCGGAGGCGCGGCGCTCCACCCCCAGGCAGGCCAGGCCACAGACCCGGCCGCCAGCGTCCCGCAGCGCCACCCGGGTGACGAGGTAGCGGCGGCTATGGCCGGCCGCGACAAAGGCCTCCTCCAGCATGCAGGTCGCGCCCGACTCCATCACGCTTTGATCGTGCTGCTCGATGCGCGCCGCGTCGGGCGACGGACACAGCGTGCTCAGGCGTTCGCCGATTACCGGGGCGCCGCCGAACAGGTCGACCGCACGCAGGGCGGCGTCGTTGGCGTACCGGTAGCGGCAGTCCAGGTCCTTGACGCAGACCGGGTGGTCCAGCCGCGAGGCGAAGGCGGTGAGCGTGTCGTCGGAAACCGGCCAGGCCGGCGGTGCGGAATCCTGGCTCATGAGCTCGGGTCCGGCCACGGCGGGATGATGCTGCGAGCCTGCGGCAAGCGCACTGCGCACGGCGCCGGGGCTAGGGGGGAAATCTGGCTTCGCATGTCCGCTGGACCCTCATCCTGGAGTCACGAGATCCGGGTTG
>CAMLNE010000029.1 GCA_946481265.1 uncultured Panacagrimonas sp.
CTCTTCCGATCTCCGAACCCGGGCGGCCTGCCCCGCCGTGTCGTGGCAGCGGTCGACCCGGTCAATCCGGAACACGGCTCCGGACCGCTCAACGACGCCATTCTCGATATGGCGACGCTGCTCTCGCGCGCCAGCGGCGGACACGTGCGCGTCTTCTCCGCGTTTGCCGGCATCACGCCGGTGCTCAACGGCCTGGACCCCGCCGCCATCCCCCTCGGCAGCATGCCCGAGGACCTCTACGAGTCCCTGCGCAAGGAACACCGTCACGCGCTGGACGTCCTGCTCGAGCGTCACGGCCTCACCGAGCACGACTCGGTGATCCTGTATGGCCCACCGGCCTACACCCTTCTCGACACCCTTGAGGGATACCGCGCGGAATTGCTGGTGGTCGGCACCATCCGTCGTCGTGGCGTCGAGCGGCTGCTGATGGGCAGCACGGTGGAGCGCCTGATCGGCGAGACGCCCTGCGACCTGATCGCGGTCCCCGCGTCCAGATCCGCACCCGCACGCTCCCGCCGGACCGGGACGACGGCCAGCTGACCCGCAGGTGGCTGGCGACCCGCGCCGGAAATGCGGGCCGTCGGCGCCGCCTGTGTCACGCCGGCGCGAGTTCGATCAGGCGCGGATGGCGCTCCGCATAGGCCGTCGCGTAATCCAGCTCGCCCGGCGACTGCGCGTGGATCGTGTACAGGGGTTCGTCGCGCAGGACCCGCTGGTCGAGGCGCACGTGCAGGACCAGACCCGCCGCCGACGACAGCGGCGCTCCGGCGAGCTTTGCCACGCGCGCCAGCCGGCGGTTGTCGATCACCTGCACCACGCCGTCGCCGGCCGCCAGGACGTCGCGCTTCCAGGCGGCGCGTGGCGGCTGGCGCAGGCCACCCTGCGCCTCGCAGATGGCGACGAACTTGTGCCAGGCCGCGCCCCCCGACAGCAGGGACTGCGCGCGGGCGTATCCCTCCGGGCGGGCGGCGCGCCCGCCCTGCTCCAGCATGCGCGCCGCGATCTGCAGCGAGCGCTCCCGCAGTTCCGCCGGTGCGCCCGGTTCGTTGCGCAGTACCGCCAGCACGTCGAGCGCCTCCAGTGCCGGGCCGATGCCGCGCCCCACCGGCTGCATCCCGTCGGTCAGCATGGTTTCGACCTGCAGTCCGAATGCGCCGCCGAGTTCGATGAGCCGGCCAGCCAGCCGCTGCGCCGATGCATCGGTGCGCAGCTTGGCCGTCGGTCCTACCGGAATGTCGATCATCAGGTGGGTGGAGCCGGCGGCCACCTTCTTGGAGATCACCGAGGCGGCGAGCTGCGCATCGCTGTCGAAATCCAGTGAACGTTCCACCTGGATCAGCAGGTCGTCCGCCGGGCTCAGCGCCATCGCCCCGCCCCACACCATGCAGCCGCCCTCGCGTTCGACCACCCGGCGCATGTGCTCGAGGGTGAGCGCGACCGGCATCAGCGTCTCCATCGTGTCCGCCGTTCCGGCCGGCGAGGTGATGGCACGCGAGGAGGTCTTGGGTATGGTCAGGCCGGCGGCCGCGACGATCGCAACCACGATCGGCGTCGTGCGATTGCCCGGCAGGCCGCCGACGCAGTGCTTGTCCATGATCGGGCGCTGGTGCCAGGCCAGGCGCGTTCCCGCCTCGGTCATCGAGCGCGTCAGGTGCAGCGTCTCGGTCGCGTCCATGTGATCGCCCGCGCAGGCCGTCACGAACGCGGCGATCTGCACCGAGGAGTACAGGCCGGCGCTCAGATCGCGCACGATGGCATCGAGCGCGGCCCCGCTGAAGCGTCCCCCGTAGATCTTGCGACGCACGGCGGAGAAGGACTCGACCGTGGCTGGATGCGACAGGCTCAGCAGATCGCCGTACCGCACGTCGAGCGCCTGCCAGGCCGACTCCGACAGCCCCGCCTCGCCCTCGCCGATCAGATCGCCATGCACGATGTTCAAGGTGGCCACGATCTCGCGCTCGCCGCTGGCCACGCAGACCCGCGACAACGCCCGCAGCCCCTCCGCCTTGCACACCGCGCATTCCTCTCTCAGGAACACCACGTGTTCGCGGAAGGTATCGATCCCCAGCCGGCGCGCGCGCAGCTGCGCCGGGGCCTGCGTACTCACCGGATGCTCACCGTCTGCAGGTAGTCGGGGACGATGCAGTTCCAGCCAAGGCGCTCCTCGATGTGCAGGCGCATCGCATCGGCGGCAGCCGGCTCGCCGTGCGTCAGGTAGACCGCTCGCGGCGGATGCATCGGCTGGAGCCAGTCGATCATCTCGGCGTAATCGGCGTGCGCCGAAAGGTTGCTCAGGGAAACGACCTCCGCCCGCACGGCGACGTACTCGCCGTGGATCTTGAGCGAGTCGCTTCCGCCGAGAAGCGAGGCGCCGCGCGTGCCGCCAGCCTGGAAGCCGGTCAGGACGATCGCGTTGGAGGGATCCGGCGCGAAGTGTTTCAGGTGATGCACCACGCGTCCGCCGGTGGCCATCCCGCTGCCGGCGATGATGACCATCGGGCCCCGTCGCTGGTTGAGCGCGCGGGACTCGTCCACCGTGTTGACCATCTTGGCCACTCCGCACATCTGCGCGCACTGGGCGGCGTTCAGCCGGTGCTCGCGGTGGTGCCGTCGGTAGATGGAGGTCGCGTTGATCGCCATCGGGCTGTTGAGATAGATCGGCAGGTCGCGCGGGATCTCGCCGCGTTCGCGAAGCTGGTGCAGGAACCACAGCAGGGTCTGCGTGCGCCCGACCGAGAAGGCCGGCACGACCACCACGCCGCCGCGCGCGCAGGTCCGGCGCACCACTGCGCCCAGGGTTGCCGCCGGATCCTCGGTCTCGTGCAGGCGGTTGCCGTAGGTCGATTCGAGGACCAGCACGTCGGCGCGCGGCGCCGGTGCGGGACTGCGCATGATGGTGTCGTTGGGTCGTCCCAGGTCGCCGCTGAACAGCAGGCGGCGCTTGCCGTCGTCGAGCAGCACCATCGCGCTGCCGAGCAGGTGCCCCGCGGGCAGCAGACGGGCGACCAGGCCGGGCAAGGGCTCGAACGGCGCGTTGTAGTCGACCACCTCGAACTGCTCCAGCACGCGGATCGCGTCCGCCTCGGTGTACAGCGGCAGCGCCGGCTTGTGCTTCGAGTAGCTGCGTCGATTGGCGCGCTCGGCGTCCTCTTCCTGGATGCGCCCGCTGTCCGGTAACAGCAGCCGGCACAGGTCGCGGGTCGCCTCCGTGCACAGGATCCGGCCATCGAAGCCCCGGCGCATCAGCAGCGGCAGGTAACCGCTGTGGTCCAGGTGCGCATGGGTCAGCACCACCGACCCGAGTGCGGCCGGGGCGAACGGCGGGGCGCTCCAGTTGCGCAGGCGCAACTGCTTGTAGCCCTGGAAGAGCCCGCAGTCGACCAGCATCGAACCGCCGCGGTGCGTGACCCGGTAGCGCGAGCCCGTGACGGTGCCGGTGGCGCCGCAGAACTGCAGTTTCAGGCCGCTCACCGCGTGGGCATGCCGGTTCCGGATCGGATCATGACGGCGGGTGCTAGAACTTGCGCAGTGCGTCGCGCAGGTCCTGGTAGGTCTCGCGCAAGGTCTCCGCGGTCAGGCTCGCGGCGGCATTCAACTCGGCGCGGGAGAATTCCACCGAGGCGCGCAAGGCATCGATGTCGCCCTGGATGTCGGCCCAGCGAGCCTCGGCCTCGTGCCAGCGGTCCTTCATGTCGGCCTTGAACAAATGCGCCTGCAGCCTGAGTTCCTCGCGCAGCCCGGCGAGACTGTCGATCTCGCGCAGGGTGAACGGCGACTTGTTCTCTTTCATGGCAACTCCGGTCTGGGGGCAATGGGGTCAGTGTCGGCTCGCAACATCTCCGGGGCATTGACCCAGGTCAAGCACGCGTGCGGCCTTGCCGGCCCGCGATGCCCAGCGCGTGGAGCCTGATCTGCATCAGTGCAAGATGCGACGCTGCGATGCAGTATTGGTCATCATCACCATCGCGAAGGTCCGCCATGCCGCAACCCCGTGCCGTCCCCGAACCACCGCAGCAGCATGACGAGATCATTGGGTACCGCGTCTGGGATCTGCCGGTCCGCCTGTTTCACTGGACCAACGTGCTGTGCATCCTGGCGCTGGCCGGCATCGGCCTGGTGATCCTCAACGGCAAGGCGCTCGGCCTGTCCGCCGAGGGCAAGATCCTGCTCAAGACCCTGCACGTCCAGGTCGGCTACGTGTTCGCGATCAACCTGGCGCTGCGCCTGCTGTGGGCATTCGTCGGGCCGCCCTCTGCACGCTGGCGCGCGATGCTGCCCTGCGGTGCCGGTTACCTGCGTGACCTGCGTCGCCATCTGGTCGCAATGGCGACCGGGGCGCGCGAGGCGCATCTCGGCCACAACCCGCTCGGCCGCCTGGCCATCGTCGCCCTCATGATCGTGCTGCTGTCGCAGGCGATCACCGGCCTGATCCTGGGTGGCACCGATCTCTACTTTCCTCCTTTCGGTTCGATCATCGCCGGGCAGGTCGCCGCGCCCGGGGTCGATCCGGCGACCCTGGTTCCCAACGCGTCCGAACTGGTCGACCCGGTCGCCTACGCGGCCATGCGCGAGTGGCGTGGGCCGATCGTGAGCCTTCATCTCTACGCGTTCTACGTGCTGATCGGGCTGGTGGTGCTGCACGTCGCCGGTGTGGTGGTGGCCGAGGTGCGCGAGCGCTCGGGCCTGGTTTCCGCGATGTTCACCGGTACCAAGTTCATCGCAGGCACTCCCGCCGACGCGCCCACCGGCAGGACCGCCGGAGACGATCGTCCGGAACCCCCGCGCGGACACGGCTGAGCCGTGTCGCCCTCCGGCATGGACCCGGCCGGTCTGAGCGCGGAGCAGGCCGCACGCCAGCTGCAGGCGGACGGGCACAACGACGTGCCCTCGGCCGAGCGACGCGAGTACTGGCGCATCGCCCTGGAGATGCTGTGCCAGCCGATGTTCGCGATGCTGATCGGCGGCGGCCTGATCTACCTCCTGCTGGGCGATCCGATCGAGGCGCTCCTGCTGATGGTGTTCGCCGGCCTGTCGATCGCCATCGGCCTGATCCAGACGTCGCGCAGCGAGCGCGTGCTGCAGGCGCTGCGGACGCTGGCCAGCCCGCGGGCCGGCGTGATCCGCGATGGCACGCGCCAGCTGATCCCCGGACGCGACGTCGTCCGCGGCGACCTGCTGCTGGTGGCCGAGGGCGATCGCGTGGCGGCGGATGCCGACCTGCTCGAGGCCCAGGATCTGCTGATCGACGAATCGCTGCTGACGGGCGAGTCGGTCGCCGTCACCAAGCGCGCGCCGACCCCCGACGACAGGCCATCGGCCGGACCCGCAACCGACGATGCCGCGGCCGCGCTGCGCCTGCAGGCGGGCACGCTGGTCGTGCGCGGCAGCGGCTTGGCGCGCGTCACCGCGACGGGAGCACACAGCCAGATCGGCAGCATCGGCCGCGACCTTCAGGACATCCGCACCGGGCAACCCCGGCTGCAGCAGCAGATCCGCTGGCTGGTGCGCGACTTCGCGCTGGCCGGCGCAGTGGTCGGCGTGGGTGTGGTGCTGCTGCAGGGCCTGGTCCACGGCTCCTGGCTGCAGGCCTTGCTGTCGGGTATCGCGGTCGGAATGTCCTTGCTGCCGGAGGAATTCGCCCTGGTGCTCGCCGTGTTCACGGCGATGGGGGCGTGGCGCATCTCGCGAGCGCGCGTGCTCACGCGTCGCGCCTCGGCCATCGAGACCCTGGGTGCCACCACGGTGCTGTGCACCGACAAGACGGGGACCCTGACGGAAAACCGGATGCGCGTTGCCAGCCTGGGCGCCGGCGGTGCGCAATGGGACGGCGGCGCGCTGTCCGACGCCGCCCTGATCGGCCTGCTGGGCGTCGCCCGGCTGGCCTGCGAGCCGCGTCCGACCGATCCGATGGACCTGGCCATCCACGCGCTGTCCGACGCGCATGCGCAGGCGGGCGCCGTACCGGCCGCGCCGGGTGAACGGCTGCGCAGCTACGGCCTGCGTCCCGATCTGTTCGCGGTGGCCAACGTGTTCGCCGGACCTGGCGCCGGGACCGCCACCGCCTGTGCCAAGGGCGCACCGGAAGCCATCGGCGAGCTGTGCCGCATGGATGCCTCCCAGCTTGCGCAGATCCGCGCGCAGGCCGACGTGCTGGCGCACCGCGGGATCCGTGTCCTCGGCGTGGCCAGTGCGCGTGTGGCGCGCCCTGCCGATGCCTCGGCATGGCCCGGGTCCCTGCGCGAGATACCGTTCACGTTCGCCGGACTGATCGGCTTCGCCGACCCGTTGCGCGCCAATGTGCCCGACGCGATCGCCGAATGCCGCGAGGCGGGCATCCGCGTGCTGATGATCACCGGCGACTATCCGGTCACCGCCGCGGCGATCGCCCGGCAGGCGGGACTGGATGCCGACCGGGTGCTGACCGGCGACGAGCTGGCGTCCCTGTCCGACGAACAGCTCGTCGCCGAGCTGCGCAAGGTCAGCGTGTTCGCCCGCGTGCGCCCCGCGCAGAAGCTGCGCATCGTGCAGTCCCTGCAGGCCGGCGGCGCGGTGGTCGCGATGACCGGCGATGGGGTCAACGATGCGCCGGCGATCAAGGCCGCCGACATCGGCGTCGCGATGGGCGGACGCGGCACCGAGGTGGCACGGGAGGCCTCGTCGATCGTCCTGCTGGATGACGACTTCGGCTCCATCGTGAAGACCATCCGCCTGGGCCGGCGCATCCACGACAACCTGCGCAAGGCCATCGAGTACATCGTCGCGGTCCACATCCCCCTCGCCGGCATGGCGGTGCTGCCGCTGCTGTTCGGGATGCCGATGCTGCTGACTCCGGTCCTGATCGCGTTCATGGAAATGGTGATCGACCCTGCCTGCTCGGTGGTCTTCGAGGCGGAGCCCGAAGAGGACGACGTGATGCGGCGCCCGCCACGCGACCCCGGCCTGCCGCTGCTGCAGGCACGACGCGTCATGTGGGCGGTGCTGCAAGGCGTGGTGGCGCTCGGCCTGGTCAGCGCGACGCTGATCGTGGCCGCCCGCATGGGACTTGCCGAGGACGATCTGCGCGCACTGGTCTTCACCGCGCTGGTGCTGATCAACGTCGGCCTGATCCTGGTCAATCGCTCGCTGTCAGGCCCCCTGCTCAGCAGCCTGCGCCACCGCAACCGGCCGCTGTGGGTCCTGCTCGGCGGCGTGACGGGGATCATGCTGATCGTGATGGTCTGGCCGGCGGCGCGCGAGCTGTTCGGCCTGGGCCAGCCGCACGCGGGGATCCTGGCGGCGTGCGCGCTGGTCGGCGTGCTCAGCCTGCTCCTGCTGGAGGCGCTCAAGGCAGTCTGGTTCCACGTGCGTGTCCCGACCGCCGGAAGCGCGCGCCCTGCCGGCTGATCACCAGAACCGGGAGACCAGGCCGGCGTCAGCAGCGCTGGGTGGGATTCGTCACACTGGCCATGCCCAAGGAGGTCAATGCCATGACCCAGATCCGTCGCATCCTGCTCGTGCTGGATCCTTCCCTGTCGCGCACGCCTGCGGTCGAACGTGCGCAGGCCCTCGCCCGCCACACGCAGGCCGAACTGTGGCTCGGCCTGTTCGATCGCGGCTCCCGGCTGGGACTGCCCGGCCTCCACGATTCCGCCGAGGGACGCGGCCTCGAAGGCCGGATGCGTGATCGATCGAGTGCGCGGCTGCTCGAACTGCAGGCTGAACTGGCCGCAACCGGCCTGAGCGTGCATGCCATCGACGACCGCGAGCACGCGGGCGCCGAGCGCATCGCCGAGCAGATCAGGCAGCACGAGATCGATCTTGTCATCAAGGATGTCGGTCATGAATCGGCGCTGCGCCGGCTGGTCTTCCTGCCGCTGGACTGGGAGATTCTTCGCAGCTGCCCGGTGCCGGTCTGGATGGCGGGTTCCGCCGCGATGGGACTGCCACGCAATGTCGTCGCCGCGGTGGACCCGCTGAATCCGGAACACGGTTCAGGCCCGCTCAACGACGCGATCCTGGGCATGGCACGCGCGCTGGCGGATCCCGACGCCGCGCGGCTTCGCGTGTTCACCGCCTTCGCCGGCGTGCCGACGACGCTGCAGGCGCTGGACCCGATCGGCATCTCGATCAACGCGTCCTACGAGGAACTGCACGAGGACCTGCGCCGGCAGCATCGCTGCGCCCTGACCGCCCTGCTGCAGCGCCAGGGCCTGGGGGAGCACGATGCGGTCGTCCTGTTCGGGCCGCCGGTCCCTGCCCTGCTCGAGGCGATCGAGGACAACCGGCCCGACGTGCTGGTGGTGGGCACGATCCGCCGCCGCGGCATCGATCGCCTGCTGATGGGGAGTACCGTCGAGCGCCTGGTCGGCCAGGCGCCCTGCGACATCATCGCGGTGCCGGTGTCGGCGTCGAACACCGAGGCAGACGCGTCCTGAGACGCCACCCGCCGCGCGCCACGCCTTGCGTGCGCGTGCGACGGTCTGGAGCGATCCGGAGGGCCCGGATCACAGGTAGCGCGAGAACAGCCAGAACAGCGAATCCCACAGGCGCGCCGTCGCCGGCCGCTCCTTGAGCGCATGGAGGTCCAGCGGCCTGCTCAGCGCAAGCCGCTCCGCGAAATGCCGCTGCAGGATCGCCACCAGGCCGGTGTCGTAGATCTCCAGCATCAACTCGAAATTGAGCCGCAGGCTGCGGTAGTCGAGATTGGCCGAGCCCACGATCGCGTAGTAGTCGTCGACCAGGAACAGCTTGCTGTGCGCGAACGGCGACGGACGCCGCCAGACCTGCAGCGGGACCTCGCTCAACTGCGCGAGCCAGCGCCGCGTCGCGGCGTCGAGCCACCAGTGGTTGCTGCGCTCGGGCAGCAGCAGCGAGACCTCCACGCCGCGCAGCGCCGCCGCCGTCAGCGCGCTGGAGAGTTCCGGCGTCGGAACGAAGTACGGCGTCATGATCCGCACCGAGCGGTGCGCGGTGGCCAGCGCGCCGAGCAGGATCATCTGCAGCCGCCCCATCCGCTCGTTGGGGCCGTCGGTGATCACCCGGCACAAGGCCGCGCCGGAGGGCTCGCGTGGCTCGGGCACCGGAAGTTCGAGCGCCTCGCCGTGGATGATCAGCCAGTCCTTCGCGAAGACGTCGGCGCACTGCAGGGCCACCGGGCCTTCGACCCGGAAGTGCAGATCGGCGGCGAAGTCGCGCTTCCAGCGCCACAGCTCCGTGCCGGGCACCAGCGAGGTCGGGTCCAGGTGGTGATCGCCGATGTTCATGCCGCCGGTGAACACCAGCGTGCCGTCGATGCACAGCAGCTTGCGATGGTTCCGAAGATTGACGTGAAGCTGCGGCGGGAAGATGTGCGGCGGCAGGAACAGCGCGACCGGGATGCCGTGCCGGCGCAGCAGGCTGCTGCCGCGTGCCGGGAATCGCCAGTCGCCGAAGCCGTCGAGCATCACCCTGACCTGCACGCCGCGATCCATCGCGCGACGCAGGGCCTGGGCGAAGGATTCGCCGGCATGTCCACGATCGAAGATGTAGGTCGTCAGCCAGACGCTGTGTCGTGCCTGCCCGATGGCCGCAAGCATCGCGGGATAGGCCTGCTCGCCATTGCACAGCATGTCGACCCGGTTGCCCGCGAGCAGCTCGCGTCGCGCCACCGCGCGCCCCATGCGGACGAGCTCCGCCACTTCGCTGGGTGCGATCCCGTCGACTTGCGGGATGGCGTCCGGACCCTGCGGATCGCGGCCCTTCGACGGCCCGCCGATGGTCCTGCGGGCCCGTCGCGTGATGCGATTGATGCCGAAGCCGAGGTAGAGCAGCGCACCACCCAGTGGCACCAGCATGCAGACGAGAATCCACGCCCAGGCGGAACGCGGGTCCTGCTTGTGGAGCAGCGCGTGGGACGCGACGCTGCCTGCCAGCAGGACGTGCATGCAGACGACCATCAGCTCGAGGTGCTCGGGCTTCATGCCGGGAGGGTCTCGTTGGCGCGTCCGTCCTCGCAGCCTGCGCGAGCCTGGACCCGCAGGCGGAAGGGCGTTGCCTTGCGGTGACCGCGGGCCGCTCCTCGACGGCCCGGGTCACCCGGTCCGGCGCGGGTGGGCCGCGCCGCCTTCGATCCTGGCGCCCTGCATGGCGCCTGGAACTTCGGCGGGATCCATCCATCGACGCGAATGATGATGGAGTGGACGGATGGATCCAGCCGCTTTGCCGCTGCTGCAGTGTTCCTCAGAACCCGACCGGCCATCGCAAGCCGCATCGCCGGGGAACACACATCGGTTCTGTTGAACCGACTTACCGTGCCGCTTTTCTTGCGGGCTTCTTTGCAGCCTTCTTTGCAGCCTTCTTCGCGGGAGCCTTCTTCACGGCCTTCTTCGCAACCTTCTTCACCGCCTTCTTCGCGGGAGCCTTCTTCACGGCCTTCTTGGCAACCGCCTTCTTCACTGCCTTCTTCGCAACCTTCCTGGCAGCCTTCTTCGCTACCTTCTTTGCAGGTGCCTTGCGGGCTGCCTTTTTTGCGACGGGCTTCTTCACTTTCTTCTTTGCGGCCATAGGATCCTCAACATGTCGTGGGTGTGAACGCGCGGGGATTGTCGCGTCGCACGACTGATTACGCAAAGAATTTCTTGCAGGACGACATCGATGCCGTGTAGAGGCGACGCGTGCGACGGTCCGGTCGCCGTCGGTCCGGCGTCGAAGCGATGCCGCGATTCATGCGCCGCAGGCGCCGCTGTCGACACCGCTCCGCGCCCCGTCGATACGCCTGAGACACCCGAAGGCATGAGCCGGACATCCCTCTGCGACGCCGGCAACTACGCTGGAAAAAGCCTTTATTCAGGGCACATGCGCGGTGCGGCATCGTTTCATGGCGAGCGCGTCATCCGCAGGACGTGCGTCGCACGGCACACGCGTTGGCGTGGTCCGTCCACTCAGTCTGCAGCCCCGCTTTGGCCGCGCAGGCGCAGGGCGTTGGCCACCACCGAGGCCGAGCTCAGGCTCATCGCCAGTGCCGCGAGCATCGGCGACAGCAGGATGCCGAAGAGCGGATACAGGACGCCCGCCGCGACCGGAACGCCCATCCCGTTGTAGACCAGCGCGAAGCCGAGGTTCTGCTTCATGTTGCGTACCGTGGCGTGCGACAGCTCGATGGCGCGCACGATGCCGAGCAGGTCGCCGCGCACCAGGGTGACGTGCGCGCTGTTCATCGCCACGTCGGTGCCGGTCCCCATCGCGATACCCACGTCGGCGGCTGCCAATGCCGGTGCGTCGTTGATGCCATCGCCCGCCATCGCCACGCGCCGTCCGCGTGCCTTGAAGTCCGCCACCAGGCGCGCCTTGCCTTCCGGGCGGATCTCGCCGTGGACGTCGTCGATGCCCAGGCGCTGCGCCACGGCACGGGCCGTGGTGAGCCCGTCACCGGTGGCCATGACCACGTGGATGCCCAGGGCGCGCAGCTTATCGAGCGCCTCGGGCGTCGACGTCTTGACCGGATCGGCCACCGTGACGAGGCCGGCAAGCTGCCCGTCGACGGCAAGGAACATCACGCTGCCGCCCTCGGCGCGACGCGCTTCGGCGGATGCCAGCAGGCTCGACACGTCGACTCCGATCTCCTGCATCAGCGCGGTGTTGCCCAGGTGCAGTCGGCGGCCGTCGACCGTGCCGCGCACGCCGATGCCGGTCACCGACTCGAAGTCCTCCACGGCCGACAGCGCGACTCCCTGCTGGCGCGCCTGCGCGACGATGGCCTCGGCGAGTGGATGCTCGCTGCCCTGGTCGAGGCTGGCCGCGTCGCGCAGGACGCGCTCGGCGGTGTGTCCCTCTGCCGCATGCACGCTGTGGAAGGCCGGCCGGCCCTGCGTCAGGGTGCCGGTCTTGTCGACGATCAGCGTGTCGATGCGGCGCAGCATCTCGATCGCCGCCGCATCGCGGAACAGCACGCCGGACGTCGCCGCGCGCCCGGTCGCCACCATGATCGACATGGGCGTTGCCAGGCCAAGCGCACAGGGACAGGCGATGATCAGCACCGCCACGGCGTTGATGAAGCCGTACACCCATGCAGGTTCGGGCCCGAACAGGCCCCAGGCCAGCAGGCTGAGGATCGCGACGCCGATCACGCCCAGCACGAACCAGAAGCTCACCGCGTCGGCCATTCGCTGCATCGGCGCACGCGATCGCTGCGCCTGCGCCACCATCTGGACGATCTGCGATAGCAGCGTGCCCGCCCCCACCTTCTGTGCACGGATCACCAGGCTGCCGTTGCCGTTGAGCGTCGCGCCGATGACGGCGTCACCGGGCTTGCGCCGGACCGGCAGCGGCTCGCCGGTGAGCATCGACTCATCGAGGTGACTCTCGCCCTCGAGCACCACGCCGTCGACCGGCACCTTCTCGCCCGGACGCACGCGCAGGCGATCGCCAACCTGCACCTTGTCGAGCGCCACGTCGGTCTCGCCTCCGTCCGCGTCCAGCCGGCGCGCCGTCTTCGGCGACAGGCCCAGCAGCGAACGGATCGCGGCTGAGGTCTGCGAGCGTGCCCGGAGCTCGAGCATCTGGCCGACCAGGGTCAGCGAGACGATCGCCGCGGCCGCCTCGAAGTACACGCCGATCCGCCCATGCGCGACGAAGCGCTCGGGGAACAGGCCGGGTGCGATGGTCGCCACCACGCTGTAGGCATAGGCGGAGATCACCCCCAGGCCGATCAGCGTGAACATGTTCGGGCTGCGGTTGCGCACCGACTGCAGACCGCGCTCCAGGAAGGGCCGCCCCGCCCACAGCACCACCGGCGTGGCGAGCACCAGCTCCAGCCAGGACTGCGTCGCCATGTCCATCAGGGCGAACGAATGGCCGAACATCGCCAGGCCGACCACGATCACGGTCAGCGGCAGCGTCCAGACGAAGCGCCGGGTGAAATCGCGCAGCTCCGGGTTGTCGTCGTCCGCATCGGCGCTGGGCAGTTCCGGTTCCAGGGCCATGCCGCATTTCGGGCAACTGCCCTGGTGGTCCTGGCGTATCTCGGGATGCATCGGACAGGTGTAGACGGTGCCCGGCACCGTGGCGGCAGCCGTCTGCGACGGTCGGGGCGCCAGGTAGTGCGCGGGATCGGCCGCGAAGCGGTCATGGCAGCGCTGGCTGCAGAAGTGATAGCGCTGCCCTTCGTGCACCAGCGAGCGGGCGCTGCCCGGATCGACGCTCATGCCGCAGACCGGATCCTTTGCGGTGGCCGGCGGGGCCCCCGCGGCATTGCCATGGCAGTGGGGCGGTGCGCCAGCGTGCTCGTTCGCGCCGTGTGGGTGACCGCTCATGTCGATGACTCCGGATCCAGATCGGGGGGACAGAAAGATGCGGCCGAACATGCGGATTGCAACGTCGCCACGCGCATGGCCACATCGAATGCAGGGACTCTAGACGATGGCCCTGCCGGAAGCCGTGGCGCGTCGATGTGGATCCCGCACGCATCGCGGACGCGGTGGTGCGCCGTGTTCATGCCGGCCGTCGGCCGTTCCGGGCCAATGGTCGGCACGAGGTCAGAACGCTCCCAGGCGCGGGTCAGATGTGGCCAAGATCAAGGACCGGCGGCTGGGCTACAAGGATCCAGCGTGCCGGGCCTGCGCCATGTCGACGGGCGCGAAACCTGAACGTGAAGGCGTCCCCGGCGGGGACCAGAACTGGAGGAAGGAAATGTCGGATAGCGGCAACAGCAGGGTGGTCCGCGCCAGCGACGTCGATGCGATCGTCATCGGCGCGGGCTTTGCGGGGCTCTACACGGTCTACAAGCTCAGGCAGATGGGCCTGAGCCATCGCGCCTTCGAGCAGGGCGGCGGCGTCGGTGGCACCTGGTACTGGAACCGCTATCCGGGCGCCAGCTCGGACTCGGAGAGCTGGGTGTACTCGTTCACCTTCTCGCCGGAGGTGGAGCAGGAATGGACCTGGAGCTGCCGCTTCCCCGGACAGCCCGAGATCCTGCGCTACCTCGAGTACGTCGCCGATCGGTTCGATCTCAAGTCCGCGTTCGACTTCGACACGCGCATCAGCGATGTCGGCTACGACGAGGCGAAGGGCCGCTGGATCGTGCACACGCCGCAGGGCGAGCGGGTGACCGCGAAGTACCTGATCACTGCCGTCGGCTGCCTGTCGGCGGCGCAGGTGCCGAAGATCCCCGGCCTGGATCGCTTCGCCGGCAACTGGTACCACACCGGCCAGTGGCCGCACGAGGGCGTGGACTTCACGGGCAAGCGCGTCGGCGTGATCGGCACCGGCTCCAGCGGGATCCAGTCGATTCCCGTCATCGCCCGCCAGGCCGCCCATCTCACCGTCTTCCAGCGCACGCCGAATTTCAGCGTGCCGGCGCGCAACCGGCGGCTGTCCGAAGAGGAGGTCGGCAGGCTCAAGCGCGACATCCGCCAGATCCGCGAACGCTGCCGCTGGGCCACAATCGGCCAGCCCTACGACTGGAAGGACGTCGAGGCGCTGAAGACGGACCGCGAGACGCTGCGCCAGCAGTTCGAGGCGGACTGGGAAAAGGGTGGTTTCGAATGGATGTTCGGCAGCTTCCGCGACCTGCTGGTCGACCGGCAGGCCAACGAGCTGGCGGCCGATTTCGTGCGCGACAAGATCCGCTCGATCGTCCGCAACCCCGACGTCGCCCGCAAGCTGATTCCACAGGGCTACCCGATCGGCACCAAGCGCCTGCCGCTGGATTCCGACTACTTCGAGACCTTCAACCGCGACAACGTGGAACTGGTGGACCTGCGCGAATCGCCGATCGAGGAGATCGTGGCCGCCGGGGTCCGCACCAGTCAGCGCACCCATGAGCTCGATGCCATCGTCTTCGCCACCGGCTTCGATGCGCTCACCGGTCCACTCACGCGCATCGGCATCCGCGGCCGCGGCGGCATGAAGCTGGAGGAGAAGTGGGCCGAGGGTCCGCGCACCTACCTGGGAATTTCCATGGTCGGCTTCCCCAACCTGTTCATGATCACGGGGCCGGGCAGCCCCTCGGTGCTGGGCAACATGCCCACCTCGATCGAGCAGCACGTGGAATGGGTCACGGATTGCATCGCCACCGTCGAACGGCGCGGCGCCGCCACCATCGAGCCGACCCCCAAGGCGGAGGAGGAATGGGGCGCGCACGTCAAGGAACTCGCCGACGGCACCCTCTTCCCGCAGACCGATTCCTGGTACATGGGCGCCAACATCCCGGGCAAGCCGCGTGTCTTCATGCCCTACATCGGCGGCTTCGGCACGTATCGCAAGCTGTGCGACGCGGTCGCGGCCAAGGACTACGAGGGGTTCTCCATCCGCTGACCCGGCGGGAATCTCACCGCGGCAACGAAACGAGGTCCGCGCGCACCACTTCCGCGAGTGCTGCGCACGGACCTCGCGTCCCGCACGGACCCGGTGGTTGAAGGGCCGCCGGCGCACATCCAGTGAACCTGCACGCTGCAATGCAAAGGCGCCCTTTCCCACGCGCCTTGCATGGCATTGGCGAACGCTGCCATCGATAGATCAGAGGCTTGGAGACGGTACGGTCGATGCATCGCAAACGGCCGACCGTCCCTTCCGCTTTCCGCTCCCGACGAGATGGCCTACGACCTCCTACCCGACGTCCCGCCCCGATCACCGGCGTGGGACGACTGCGGCCCCGACCGATCCGTGCACCGCGCCCGCCCTGTTACCCCGCCCTCGCCGGCAGAGCCGCCGCCCATGGCGCTGGAAGACAGCAGTTCCATGGTGCGTCTTCTGGCGGCGGCCTCCGGTTCGCCCATCGCCGTGCATTTCGCGCTGCTGCACGGCCATCTCGTGTGTCGTTGTGCCTTCGGCGCCACGGCCTCGGAGCTGGCGCCGCTGACCGGTCTGTGGCATCGCATCCTGGAACAGGACGACGTCCTGGCCCTCGATGATCTGTTCAGTGAAGAAGGCATGGTCGAACAGCTTCGCTATACCCCGGGGGCGGGCCTGCGGGCCTGCGCCGGTGTCCGGATCCGCGCGCCCGACGGAAGCCCGATCGGTGTGCTGTGCATCGTCAATCAGCTCCCCGGCGGATTCGGGGAGACCGCGCGCAAGTCACTGCTCGATGCGCGCCGCCTGCTCGAACGTGACCTGGTGCTGCGTCACCAGGCAGAACGCGATGCGCTGACCGACCTGATCAACCGCCGTCGCATGGAGCAGGTGCTCACCCGCGAATGGCGCCGGGCCCTGCGCGAGACCGCGCCGCTGAGCGTCGTGGCGATCGACGTGGACCGGTTCAAGAGCGTCAACGACGCGTACGGGCACCAGGCCGGTGACGCCGCCCTGCGCGCCGTCGCCGCGGCGATGCGCCGCACCTTCCAGCGCCCGGGCGACATCTCGGCGCGCATCGGCGGAGACGAGTTCCTCGCCTGCCTGCCGCAGACCGATGCGCTTGCCGCCACCCAGCTCGCCGAGATCCTGCGCGCCGAGGTGGAAGCCAGCTGTGGCTTCGGGGAAACGGAGGGCCTGACCATCAGCCTGGGCGTGGCCAGCGTGCGCGTCGGCGTCGACCACACGACCGACCACGAGGCGCTGCTGCTCGAGGCGGATGCGGCGCTCTACCAGGCCAAGTCGTCCGGCCGTAACCGCGTGGCCGTCGCCGCGCTGCCCCTCAGTAGGGTCCAGTAGGCGTCCGGTCCGGTCGGCGCGACCCGCCGCCGATGGCCCCCGGAATCGATGCGGAGGATCCGCGAAGCACCCTCCGTTCCACCGGCCGGCGCGCAGGTCCCGATCCGCGGTCTACGCACCCTTCCCGCAACCTGCGGCCCTGCGAACCCGCTCGGTCGAGGCGGGGTACTGGCCGAGCAACGCGGCCGCCCGGCGTGGACGTGCCAGCAGTTCGCCACCGCAGTTCGGACAGCGCCCGGACAGGACCTGGTCGGCGCACTGCGCGCAGAACGTGCACTCGAACGAACACATGCGCGCGTCGGTCGCCTCGGGCGGCAGGTCGGCGTCGCAGCACTCGCAGTTGGGCCTGAGCTGAAGCATCCGGATCTCCTCTGGCATGACGGGCCCGCAGCTTGCCGCCACGGGATGGCGCCGCTCAATGACCTGAGAGGTCATCACCCCTCGCCGGTGCTGATGCTTGCGTGCGCCAGGCGATGGACCGGCGCCTGTCAGCCGTGCGCCAGCCCGCGCCCGATGATGAGCTTCTGGATGTCCGAGGTGCCCTCGTAGATCTGGCACACGCGCACGTCGCGATAGATCCGCTCGACCGGGAAATCCTCGACATAGCCGTAGCCGCCGAAGGTCTGGATCGCGGCCGAGCACACCGCCTCTGCCGTCTCGGAGGCGAACAGCTTGGCCATGCAGGCCTGCTCCAGGCAGGGCAGCCCGGCATCCTTCATGCGCGCGGCCGAGAACACGAGCTGGCGCGCAGCCTCGAGCCGGGTCTTGGCATCGACCAGCCGGAAGTTCACGGCCTGGTGGTCGAGCAGCGACTTGCCGAAGGCCTTGCGTTCGGCCGCGTAGCGCACCGCGGCGTCGAGCGCGGCCTGCGCCATGCCCACGCTCTGCGAGGCGATGCCGATACGCCCGGTCTCCAGGCTGGACAAGGCGATGCGATAGCCCTCGCCCTCGGCCCCGATCAGCGCCTCGGCAGGCAGTTCGAGCGCATCGAAATTCAGGCTGCAGGTATCCGAGGCCTTCTGCCCGAGTTTGTGCTCGACCTTGGAGACGCTGTAGCCCGGCGTGTCGGTCGGCACCAGGAAGGCGGAGATGCCGCGCTTCGGATTCTGGGCGTCGGTGACCGCAAAGACGATCACGTACCTGCCGATGCGACCGCTGGTGATGAACTGCTTGGCGCCATCGAGCACATAGCGATCCGACTTGCGCACCGCGCGCGTGCGCAGGGCGCTGGCGTCGGAGCCGGCATGGCTCTCGGTGAGCGCGAAGGCGCCGATGAACTCGCCGCGCGCCGCCGGCCTGAGCACGGCCTCCTTCTGCGCCGGCGAGCCGTAGCGCTCGAGAATCGCGCAGAACGGCGCGTTGTGTACGCTCATCACGGTCGACACCGCACCGTCGCCCTCGGCCACCGCCATCAGCGCCGCCGCGTAGGAAACGTAGTCCGCACCGGCGCCGTCCCAGTCCGGCGACACCGTCATGCCGAGCAGGCCCATGCCGGCCAGGCCTTCGAACACCGCCGGTTCGATCGCGGCCGCCTTCTCGCGGGCTGCGGCGCCGGGTGCCAGCACTTCGCGCGAGAAGCGCAGTGCGGTTTCGAATATCAGGGTCTGGTCTTCGTCGAGCATGGTGTGGGGTCGGTGATGTTATGGAACGAGGCCGGGGCGACGCAGCCGGATGACGCCCTGCACGACGGCGTGCAACCGGCGCGGCTCAGCGGCCGCTGAAGTTCGGCGGCCGCTTGGCGAGAAAGGCGCTGACACCCTCGCGGAAATCCTCGGTGCGGGTGGCATCCTTGAAGGCCTCGCGCTCGGCCTCCAGCTGGTCATGCAGCTCGCGCTCGAAGGAACGATCGCTGAGCCGCTTGTACTGGCCGTAGGCGCGTGTCGGGCCCGCCGCGATCTTGCGTGCCAGTTCCATCGTGGTGGCCGCCAGCTGGTCCGCCGCCACGACCTGCGTGACCAGGCCGATCTGCAACGCCGAGTCGGCGTCCAGGGTCTCGCCCAGGAACAGGAACTGTGCCGCCCGGCGCAGGCCGAGCCGGCGCGGCAGGAAATAGGTGCCGCCGAAGTCCGGCGCCGCGCCCACGCGGTCGTAGGCCATCAGGAAGCGCGTGCCCTGGGCGGCGACGACCAGGTCGCAACCGCACATCAGCGACAGGCCCGCGCCCGCCACCGCGCCGTGCACGGCGGCGATCACCGGCGCATCGATGGCGCGCAGCGTCTCGGCCACCGGGTGCAGTGCGCCGAGCAGCTGGTCGGCAACCTCCTCCGCCTTGTCGAAGTCCTCGGCGAAGCGCGTCAGGTCGCCGCCGGCCACGAAGGCGCGTCCGGCACCGCGCAGGATCACGCAACGCACGCGTGTGTCTTCGCGCAGGGGCACGACGGCGTGGTTGAGTGCCTGTGCCAGCGGCAGGTCGATGGCATTGAGGACGTCGGGGCGGTTCATCGTGAGCGTCACGATGCCGGTGGATTCATCGAGCTGCGATTCGACCAGGTTCATGCCGCAAGTCTAGTGGAGAGCGCCGCCGGAGCGCCCGCAGCGGCACGCTCGCGCCGGCCGGTCCGCCCGCGTCTACGGGGTCCCTGACGGAACGAACTTGTCGGCGTGAATCCGTTCCGGGGCGACGCCCAGGCCGACAAGCTTCTGCTCCACTGCCTCGACCATCCCCAGGCTGCCGCAGATGAAGGCCGCGACCTGGGCGAAATCCACGCCCAGGTCCGGCGTCAGCATCGCGGTCACCAGGCCGCGCGGGCCGGACCAGGCGGATGTGGCGGGCTCATGCGAGAGCACGGTGAGCAGCCGCAGCCGGTCCGGGTATGCCCAAAGCAGGTGCTGCAGGCGATCGTTGGCGAAGATGTCGTCCGAGGTGCGCACACCGAACACGATGGTGAAGCGGGTGGTCGTCGACCTGCGCAGCCGATCGCCGACGATGGAGAGGATCGGCGCCAGCCCGGTGCCGCCGGCGACGCACAGCCCGTCGCGATCAGGCTCGTCCACGCCCATGATCCCGTAGGGGCCCTCGACCCAGAAGCGCGTGTTGCTGCGGTCGCGCTCGAACAGCCACTCGGAGAAGCGTCCACCGGGCAGGCGCTTGACCAGGAAACCGACCTCCTCGGCCGGCGCCGCCGCGTCCGCGGGCGGCACGTCGTAATAGGAGTAGCTGCGTCGCGTGAACGAGCCCGACTCCGCCAGCGTGCAGTACTGGCCGGCGTAGAACTGCACCGGGGTGTCGAGCTTCAGCCGCAGGTCGATGACGTCTCCCGGCAGCGGCTGCCAGCGGCTTACGCGCGCCGACACGGTCTTCACCGGCAGCAGCGCGTGATGGCCGATCCTGGCTTCGACGACCAGGTCGCTGCGCACCTTGGCCTGGCAGGCCAGGACGTAGCCGTCACGGATCTCGTCGTTGCTCAGCGGCGACAGCGCGAGATCGACCATCGGGCTCA